>DATJXB010000075.1:0-2687 GCA_035500755.1 Thermoanaerobaculia bacterium
CGCGGTACACCTCGCCCATCCCGCCCCGCCCGAGCAACCCGATGATCCGGTACCGCTCCGCCAGCACCGCGCCCGGCGTGAACCCGCCCGCCTGGATCGACTCCGACGACGCCAGGCGCCCGACCTTCGACGACGACGGCGGCCGCTGCGCCTTTCGCGCCACCGACTCCGACGCCACGTTCGTCGGCAGCTGGGAGACCGAAGACACCGCCTCCCCGCACGACGCGCAAAAACGCGCGGACGGCGCAACGCCGGACCCGCAGCTCGGGCAGGCTGTCAAGGTGGGGGGATCTTATCCCCCGCGGTCAGTTTTTCCTGGGCGTCGGCGCGGGAGCGGGCGGCGCGCCCGCGGCGCCCGGAGTCCGCGCCATCGGGGTCGGCATCGTCCTCGGCTGCATCTTGGTGTACTTCGCGGAGGCGACCGGAGTCCACGACTTGCCGTCCGGCGAGCTGTCGACGCTCATCGCGTAGCTGTCGGGCTTCGTGTCGGACATGACGTAGCGCATCTTGCCGGCCTTGTCGCCGCGCTTCGTGTCGACGATCCAAGTCCACGTGCCGTCCTTGACCGTCCCCGTTCCGGTTTCGGCGTGGCCCTCGTTGTCGAAGGACCAGACCAGGAAGACGTTCCTGCCGGCGTCGTACCCCAGGATGCTCTGGAACTGTTTCGCGCCCGCCGGGCTCCGGGTCTCCGCCATGCAGCCGAGGAAGAACTTGCCCGGCATCCAGCGGCACATCTCGCGGCCCTGGAGCGCGCCGCCCGTCCCCGCCGGGCCCGGCTTGAGCTCGCCTTCCGCCGACCACGGACCCATGAAGTAGGAGAGCTGCTCCGCCTCCGGCGGCGGCTTCGGCCCTTCCGGCTTCTTCTCCTCGGGCTCGGCCGCGAAGGCCCCGATCGCGATCCCGGCGGCGGCGACCGCCGCCAGAAAGACTCTCCGTTTCATCGATCCTCCTCGCCGGAACGCGCTCGGCGCGACCGGCCTACTGCTTGGTGGACTTGCCCTCGGCCGCCGTCGTCCAGGTCCTGCCGTCTTCCGACGTCTCCCACTTGAAGGACTGCGTCGTCGGCGAGCCGAGCGTGACCGTGTACTTCGAGTGGATGGTCTTGCCGCCCATCTTGTCGGAGCCGGTCCAGCTCCAGGTGTTGCCGGCGACGGTGCCCGTGGCGGAGCCCATCATCCCCATGCTGTCGAAGCCCATGTACTTGTAGACCCTCTCCTCCGCGTTCCAGCCGAGGATCGACTCGCTCTTCATCTTCCCCATCGCGCCCGAACCGTTCTCGCGGCAGATCAACTGGAAGCCGCCGTCGAACCAGCTGCACTCGCTCTCACTCGTCATCTTGCCGCCCGGCCCCCACGGCCCGGGCTTCATCTCGGCCTCTCCCTTCCACTTGCCCGCGAACGGCTCCAGCTTCTTGACCTCCGGGCCCGGCACCGGCGGTCCGGGTTTCTGCTGCGCGAGGGCCGCGCCCTCGACGAGGCTCGCTGCCACGAGAACGAAAACGAATCGGGGAACGTTCATGTTTCACCCCTCCTGAGAGAAGGAGAAATCCTACAGCAGCGGGTCCGGAGGTATCCTGTGCGGATGAGACACACGCGAACGCAAGTTTTCGCCCTGTCCGCCGCGCTCGTCGCCGGCGCGCTCCTGGCGGCCGTCGAGGGCTCGGCCGGCGGCATTCGCTGGACGGTGCCGGCGCACTGGCAGTCGGCGGGCGCCAAACCGATGCGGGCCGCGACGTACACGATCCCCGGCGCGACGGCCGCGGACGCCGGCGAGTGCGGGGTCTTTTATTTCGGTTCCGGCCAGGGCGGCGGCGTCGACGAGAACCTGCAGCGCTGGGTCGGACAGTTCGAAGGCGCGACCACCCCGAAGAAGTCCGAGAAGACCGTCAACGGGTTGAAGGTCCACCTGATCACGCTCTCCGGCACGTACCTCTCGCCGTCCGGGCCGATGATGCAGTCGCAGGGCAAGAAGTCCGGCTGGAGCCTGTCCGGCGCGATCGTCGAGGCGCCGGAAGGGCTCGTCTTCTTCAAGTGCGTCGGCCCCTCGGCCACGATCCAGAAGGCGCAGCCGCAGATCGACGAGCTCCTGAAGTCGCTCGTGAAGGCGGGCGCGGCGAAGGCGTAGAGCTAGTACCCCTTCAAAAACTCCCGCACGCTCGGCTCCTGCACCGACCGCGAGGCGATGCAGAGGTCGATCCCCTCGAGCGCCTGCGCCAGCGTCCGCGGACCGCCCGGGAGCTTCGGCGCCCGGTCGCGGAAGAACTCGGCGACGTCGCTCCGGTGCGCCGCGTCGCAGAAGCCCTCGCCCGCCGCCGGCAGGAACCCCGAGATCTCGCGGGGCAGCCGCGCCACGACGGCGTCGTAGTGGGTCTTGATGAAGTCCCACGCGATCTGCCGGCCCATCGGCCAGCGGCCGATGGAGAACAGGATCTCGTAGGCTTCACGCGAGTCGATCGCCGGGGAGAGGAAGAACTCGAGCGCCTCGCGCGCGAGTGCCGCGTCCCGGAAGCATCCCAGGGCATTCAGGAGACGCAGCTCGTCGCGCCGCGACTTTTCCGCTTTCGCCGCGTCCCGGAAACGCTCGAAGAGCGCGCGGTCGCCGTGCGTCGCGGCGGCCTCGAGGACGGCACCCGCCATGTCGGCCGGCACCGCGCCGTGGTCGTCGAGCCAGCGCAGCGCGAGGCGCTT
>DATJXB010000076.1:0-52945 GCA_035500755.1 Thermoanaerobaculia bacterium
AACGGATGACCCGTCGGAACGTCGTTGAACGTCGCGGCAGCCGGAGCGGGACTCACCTGGCGCGTCCACGACACGCGGACCTTGTTGACTTGCAACGCGTCCGCGGCGCAGGGCGTGCCCGGCGGCGTGAAGTTCACACGAACCGAGTAGTGACACCGGGAGTTGTCGACGGTGTGTCCGCCGAGGGAGACGGACCCGTAGTAGGTTCCCGCCGAACCGTACGTCTCGTCCATGCCGAGCTGGGTGATCACGGGCTCGCCCCCGGAACCGGGCGCCTGGCAGTCCTCGAAAACGTAGAACTCGAGCCAGTTGACCGGATCCGCGTCGTACGCCCAGAACTCGAAGTTCGTCAGGCTCACGCCGTCCGGCAGATCGAGCGGGGCCGCGCCCTCGCTGCCCACGCCGCCCTGAATGCACCACGTGGTGCTGACGCCTTTCCAGTAGAAGGGATAGGGATCGCCCTGCGGATTCATGCGCTGGAGCTGATAACCCATCACCGTGGTGTACCCGGTGGTCGACCCCCAGCCCTCCGCGACCGCGCGTGGCGCGCCGAACGCCGCGCCGAACACCAGACTCGCCAGAACCGTCCTTGCCGTCTTCATCAATGCCACCCCATCCCGAGCCCCTTGGCCAGAAAAACGGCCATCTGACCGCGCGTCAGCGGATTGTCGGGGCAGAACTTTCCGCCGCCGCACCCTCCGGTGATTCCGGACTGCGCGAGGGCCTCGATGAACTGGTAGAACGGGTGGTCGGGCGCGACGTCCGTGAACGTCGGGGCGACCGGCGGCGCGCCCACCTGGCGGTGCCAGAGGAGCGCGAGCTTGCGGAACTGAAGGTGCTGGTTCTTGCAAGTCTGGTCTCCCGGGATGAACTTGACCCGCACCGAGTAGCCGCAGTCGCGGTTTCTCACCGCGTGGCCGTAGAGAGGCGTCACGTCGTAGGTATAGCCGCCGGACCCCAGCGTCGCGATCTCGCCGATCAACGTCGTCGTCGGCGGATCGAAGCCGACCCCGGCACAGAATTCGTACAGCGTCGCCGTCATCCCGTAGGTCGGCTCGTCGTCGTATCCCCAGACCTCGAGATAGTCCAGACTCGCCCCCTCGGGAAGTCGAACCTGCCCGAGGGCTTCCTCTGCCTGTCCCATCCCTCCCGAATCGCCCCAGCAGTACGCGCGTTCCGGTTCCAGAAAGATGAGGCTGTCGTGCTCGGCATGGAGCGCCATCGGCGACAGGGTGGTGAATCCGGTTCCGGGTCCCCACGTTTCGGCCTGCTTCGTGCGCAGGTCCGTCTGCGCCAACGTCGCGCCGGCCCAGAACAGCACCCCCGTCGCGGCCAACGGCCATCTCGTTCGGCTCACGCTTCCCTCCTGTTCGAGGAAGCGGAAAAGGGCGGAAGAACCCGACAGCCAGCCGCTCGCGGCCCGAGGAGTGCTACCCTTCGAGGCTCAACAGGAGCTAAACGGTCTGGCCCCTTCGATTTCGGCGCTCATCGCCTCGACGGACTCGGGCGACCGCGCGGCCGCGGATGCCCTCTTTTCGGCCCTCTACGACGAGCTCCACGGCCTGGCCGAGCGGCAGCTGCGCCGCCAGGGCGGCGGACTGTCCCTCGGAGTGACGACGCTGCTCCACGAGGCGTACCTCGACATGTCCGCCCGCGAAGAAGCCGTCTTCCCCGACGAGGCGCGGTTCCTGGCTTATGCCGCCAAGGTGATGCGCTCCCTCATCGTCGACTACGCGCGGGACCGGAAGGCGCAGAAACGCGGCGGGCAGTTCGAGATCACCACGCTCGACGAAGACAAGGCCGGCGCGGCAGAGGCCGAGGACCTCGAGGAGATCCACGCGGCCCTCGAGCGTCTCTCGGCGATCGACCCGACGCTTGCCGAAGTGGTGGACCTGAAGTTCTTCTGCGGCTTCTCCTTCGGCGAGATCGCGGCGATGAAGTCCGTCTCGGAGCGCACCGTGCAGCGCCACTGGGAGAAGGCACGCATCTTCCTGTCGCGCTCGATCCGCGAGGAAGCGCTCGGCTGAGTCGATGTCCGTGCTGACCGGGGATCGCTGGCGCGCGGTCGAGCCGCACCTCGACCGGGCCCTCGAGCTCGACGCCGCCGGGCGCGCGGCGCTTCTCGACGCGCTGCGGAGCTCGGACCCCGCGGTCGCCGCGGACCTCGAGGCGCTGCTCGCCGAGCGGGACGACGCCGAGCGCCGCGGCTTCCTCGAGGCCGTGCCGGCGGCACCCGCGGCCTCGCTCGCCGGCCAGACCGTCGGCGCGTACACCCTCCTCGAGCCGATCGGCCGCGGCGGCATGGGCAGCGTCTGGCTCGCCCGCCGCAGCGACGGCCGCTACGACGCGAACGTCGCCGTGAAGCTCATGAATGCGAGCCTCGTCGGCCGCGCCGGCGAAGAACGGTTCCGCCGCGAGGGCTCGATCCTCGCGAAGCTGACGCACCCGAACGTCGCCCGCCTGATCGACGCGGGCGTCTCCGCGTCGGGTCAACCCTTCATCGTCCTCGAGCTCGTCGACGGCGAGCCGATCGACCGGTACTGCGACGCGCACGGCCTCGGGATCGCGCCGCGCCTCGAGCTCTTCCTCGACGTCTGCGCCGCGGTCGCCCAGGCGCACGCGAACCTCATCGTCCACCGGGACATCAAGCCCTCCAACGTGCTCGTCGCCCGCGACGGGCGCGTCAAGCTGCTCGACTTCGGCATCGCCAAGCTGCTCGAGGAGGACGGCGGCGAAGCCGAGGCGACGGCGCTGACGCGGGAAGGCGGCCGCGCCCTGACGCCCGAGTTCGCGGCGCCGGAGCAGCTCTCCGGGGGCGCCGTGACGACGGCGACCGACGTCCACGCGCTCGGCACGCTCCTCTACCTGCTGCTGTCCGGCCGCCACCCGGTCGGGGCCGCGCTCGGAAACCCGGCGCACCTGCTCCAGGCGGTCGTCCAGACCGATCCGAAACGACCCTCCGACGCGGCGACCGACGCCGACGCCGGAACCCGGGCGACGACCGCCGAGGGCTTGCGGCGGCAGCTCCGCGGCGACCTCGACACGATCGTCGCGAAGGCCCTGAAGAAGGACCCGGCCGAGCGCTACGCGTCCGTCGAGGCGCTCGGGGCCGACGTCCGCCGCCATCTCGCCCACGAGCCGATCGCCGCCCGGCCCGACACGCTCGGCTACCGGTCCGCGAAGTTCGTGCGCCGGCATCGCGCCGGCGTGGCGGCCGGCGCCCTGGCCGTCCTGGCCGCCGTCGGCGCGGCCGCCGCGATTCTGTGGCAGGCGCGCGAGGCCCGGCGCCAGCGCGACGAGGCCCGCGTCGAGCTCTCGCGGGCGACGGCGGCCAACGAGTTCCTGGGCTTCCTGCTGTCGGCCGCCGCGCCGCCGGGACGCAAGTTCGTCGTCGCCGACCTGCTCGAGCAGGGCGAGGCCGTGGCCGACAAGCAGTACGCGGGGGACGACGCGCTGCGCGCCGAGCTCCTCGTCAGCGTCGGCCGCCAGTACGTGGACACCGAACGCTGGGAGAAGGCGGTGCCGGTGCTCGAGCGGGCGGCGCGCGCCGCGGACAACGCCCACGACCCGGCCGTGCGCGCCCGGGCCGCGTGTCCGCTCGCCCTCGCCTACGTCGCGAGCGATCGCCGCCAGGAGGGCGAAGCCCTCATGGCTCGGACTCTGGCGGCCCTGTCCGACCGGCCGCACGACGCGCTGCCGCTCGCCCAGTGCCTCGTGGCTCGAAGCGAGATGGGCTTCTTCACCGACGACGGCGAACCGATGATTCGGGACGCCCGGGCCGCGCTCGCCGCGCTCGACCGGGCGCCCATCCAGAGTCCGATGACGCGGATCGACGCCCAGGGCTCGCTCGCCTACGGCTACTACCTCACGCGCCAGACCGCGAAGGCCGATCGGGCCTACGCCGAGCTGCTGAACGCGCTCGAGAAGAGCGGCCGAGACCGCACGCTCGCCGCCGCCGACGTCCTCAACAACTGGGCGCTCGTCCACTATCTCGGCGACATTCGCAAGGCCGAGCCGCTCTACCGGCGCTCGCTCGACTTGCACCGCGCGATCGAAGGCGAGGAGGCCGTCGGCCCGGTGAGCCTCGACAACTACGGGGCGGTGCTCGACCAGCTCGCCCGCTACGCCGAGGCCCGCCCCCTCTACGCGCAGGCCGTCCGGGCGGCTCGCGACCGCAACAACCTGCGCATGGAGATGGACGCGACCCTCGAGCTCGCCACGCTCGAAGCGCGGGAGGGCCGTCTCGACGCGGCCACCGAGGCGCTCGGACGCGTCGAGAAACATTCGGGAGAGAAAGTGCTCGAGGCCAAGGTGCGCCGCGGGCTCCTCGCCTACACGCGCGGCGTGATCGCCCGCGCCCGCGGAGACGAGGGCGCCGCGCGCGCCGAGTTCGCCGAGGCGGTCGCGCTCTACGACGCGGTGGACGTCAAGCTCACCCACAGCGTCTTCGCCCGCGTGGAGCTCGCGCGCGCGGAGCTCGCCCTCGGGAACCTCGCGGCCGCCGACACCGCCGCCCGGGGCGCTCTCGACCTCGCGCGATCCCTCGTGCCGCCCGGCTCGCCGTCCTATCTCATCGGCCTTTCGAACGCGATGCTCGGCGAGGTCCAGCTGGCCCGCCAGGACCCGGCCGCGCAAGCGACGCTCGAGGCCGCCTCGGCCGACCTCGCGCAGACCCTCGGGTCGGAGCATCCGGCGTCGGTCCGGGTCCGCCGCCTCGCCGGCGGCGCGTAGGCCGCGGTCTTCGATTCGCGCGCCTTTCTCAGGCGCGCCGTGTACAATCCGCCGCCGCGATGGAAAAGAAGCGCAAGTTCCTCTTCGTGTCCCTGACCGGCCTCGTCGGCGACATCGCGTGGCAGGTTCTCAAGGAAGGCCACGAGGTCCGCTACTTCATCGGCGATCCCCAGGAGAAAGACATCGCCGACGGCTTCGTGCCGAAGACCGACGACTGGGAGAAGGACGTCGACTGGGCCGACGTCATCGTCTTCGACGACACGCTCGGCCAGGGCGAGAAGGCCGTCGCGCTGCGCGCGAAGGGAAAGGCCGTCGTCGGCGGCACCGCGTACACCGACCGCCTCGAGGACGACCGCTCCTTCGGGCAGGAGGAGCTCAAGAAGGCCGGCGTCACGATCATCCCCTACCGCGACTTCGACAACTTCGACGAAGCGATTGCCTACGTCCAGGAGAACCCCTCGCGCTACGTCATCAAGCCGTCGGGCGCGGCCGGCAACGTCAAGCGGCGGCTCTTCGTCGGCGACGAGGAAGACGGCCGCGACGTGGTCCGGATGCTCGAGGCCTACAAGAAGGCCTTCTCCGACGAGATCAAGGTCTTTCAGCTCCAGAAGCGGGTCGTCGGCGTCGAGGTCGCCGTCGGCGGGTTCTTCAACGGCAAGAGCTTCGTCTATCCGATCAACACCAACTTCGAGCACAAGAAGCTCTTCCCCGGCAACAGCGGGCCGCCCACGGGCGAGATGGGCACGACCATGTTCTGGTCGGAGCCGAACAAGATCTTCGAGCAGACGCTGCTGAAGATGGAGCCGCGGCTGGCCGAAGAGGGCTACGTCGGCTACATCGACGTCAACTGCATCGTGAACAACAACGGAATCTACCCGCTCGAGTTCACGTCCCGCTTCGGGTACCCGACGATCTTCATTCAGCAGGAGGGCATGATCACGCCGATCGGCCTCTTCTTGGACGACCTGGCCCACGGCCGCGACCCCAGGCTGAAGTGCAAGAGCGGCTTCCAGGTGGGCGTGCGCATCGTCATGCCGCCCTTCCCTTTCGACGACGACGCGACCTTCGAGTCGTTCACGAAGAACGCCGTCATCGTCTTCAAGAAGGGAACGCCCGAAGAAGTCCACATCGAGGACACCAAGATCGTCGAGGGTCAGTGGCTCGTCGCGGGAACGTCGGGCGTCGTGCTGACCGTCGTCGGCCTCGGCCAGACGATGAAGCAGGCGCGCGAGCAGGCCTACTCGCGAGTGCGGAACATCCTCATCCCGAACATGTACTACCGGGACGACATCGGCGAGCGTTGGGCCGAGGACTCGGACAAGTTACACAACTGGGGTTACCTGAGATAACGGCGGCATTCTCTCAGGTGCCCGCGCCGAACACCTTCCCCGCGAGGTATCCGACCGCCGCGGCGCCGAGGCCGATGAGCGTCATCTGCAGGCCTTTCTTGCGCCAGTCGCCGATCGAGGTCTTCGCCTCGTAGGCGCCGACGAAGAAGAGTGCGACGGCGGACAGGCCGATCGAGGCCCAGATCGAGACGGCGCGCGGCATCAGAAAGAACGGCACGAGCGGGATGAGCGAGCCCACGATCGTCGCGACGCCGACGATCAGCGCGCTCCGGCGCACCGAGCCGTCGTCGGCGGGCTCGAGGCCGAGATCCTCGTTCATGAGCGTCCGCAGCGCCACTTCGTCGTCGCTCGCGATCGTCGTCACGATCCGCTCGAGCAGGTCGTCCCGGAACCCTTTGGCGGCGTAGATCCGCGCGAGGTCCCTCCGCGCCGCCTCCGGCGACGTCCGAAGCTCCTCCTGCCGCCGCTTGCGCTCGCGCTCGTACTGGTCCGCCAGCGCCCGTGAGGACGTCCACGCGACCGCCCCCATCGACACGCCCTCGGCGAACGTCGCCGCGAGGCCCGCCGCGAGGAGCACTCTCACGTCCTGGCTCGCGGCCGATACGCCGAGCACGATGCCGAGCACGTTGACGAGGCCGTCCTGGCCGCCGAGGATCAGGTCCCTGAGCCAGGCGCCGTTCGAGGCCGGCGCCGCCGTCGCCTCGCTCACGCGCGGGAGGCGGCCTTTTCCTGGGCGTCCACGACCGCGATCGCGGCCATGTTGACGATGTCGGCGACCTCCACCCCGCGCTGGAGCACGTGCACCGGCCGCTTCAAGCCGAGGAGGATCGGCCCGATCGCCTCGGCTCCGGCGAGCCGCCACACGAGCTTGTAGGCCGCGTTGGCCGCGTCGAGGTTGGCGAAGACGAGGACATTCGGCTGCCGTACCGTGGCCCACGGGTACTGCGCCTCGAGGAGCTCGGGCACGACGGCGTAGTCGGCCTGCATCTCCCCGTCGACGGACAGGTCCGGGCGCTTCGCGCGCAGAAGGTCCACGGCCTTCTTCACCTTCGTCGCCGAGGGGTGCGTGTTCGAGCCGAAGCTCGAGAACGACACGAGCGCGAGGCGCGGCTCGATGTCGAAGCGCCGCACCGCGTCCGCCGAAAGCTCCGCGATCTCGGCGAGCTCCTCGGCCGTCGGGTCGATGTTCACGGTGGTGTCCGCGAAGAAGAAGGTCTGTTGCTTGAGCATCAGGATGTACAGACCGGAGACGCGCTGGACGCCCGGCGCCGTGCCGAAGATCTGGAGGGCCGGGCGGATCGTGTCCGGGTAGGACTGCGTGAGCCCGGAAATGACCCCGTCGGCGTCGCCCGCGTCGAGCATGAGCGGCCCGAAGACGTTGCGCACCCGCGCCTGCTTGCCCGCGTCCTCGAGCGTCATCCCGTGGCGCCGCCGGAGCTCCTCGAGCCGCTTCGCGTAGGCCGGCAGCTTCGGGGAGCGGTTGGTGTTGACGAAGTCGATCTTGTCCATCGGCAGCTGCAGGTCGCGGGCGAGCTGCTCGATCTCGGCCTCGCGGGCGAGCAGGATCGGACGGCAGATCCCCTCCTCCGCCAGGATCTTCGCGGCGCGCAGGACTTTCGGATGCTCGCCCTCGGGGAAGACGATCCGCTTCGGAGCGCTCTTGGCCTTCTCGATGACGACGCTCATGACCTCGCGCGAGCGCGACAGCATCGACTCGAGGTGGCGCAGGTACGCGCCCATGTCCGTGATCGGCCGACGCGCCACGCCCGACCGCATCGCCGCCTCGGCCACGGCCGGCGCGACCCACAGGAGGACGCGATGGTCGAACGGCTTCGGAATCAGGTAGTCGCGGCCGAAGCGGAAGCTCTGGCCGCCGTAGGCCTTCGACACCGAGTCCGGCACGTCCATCTTGGCGAGCGCCGCCAGCGCCTGCGACGCCGCGCGTTTCATCGGCTCGTTGATCTCGGTCGCCCGCACGTCGAGCGCCCCGCGAAAGATGAACGGGAAGCCGAGCACGTTGTTGACCTGGTTCGGGTAGTCCGAGCGGCCCGTGGCCATGATCACGTCGGGCCGCGCCGCCTTCGCCTCTTCGGGCGTGATCTCGGGATTCGGGTTGGCCAGAGCGAAGACGATGGGATCGCGCGCCATGCCCTTGAGCATCTCGCCCTTGACGATCCCGCCCGCCGAGAGGCCGATGAAGACGTCGGCGCCCGTCAGGGCGTCGCTCAGCGTCCGCTCGAAGGTCTCGACCGCGAACTGGGCCTTGTACGGGTTCATGTCCTCGTTCCGGCCGAGGTAGATGACGCCGGACTTGTCGACGAGCCGGAGGTTCTCCCGCCGGACGCCGTAGGCGAGGTACAGCTTCGCGCACGCGATCGCCGACGCGCCCGCGCCGCAGAAGACGACCTTGACGTTGTCGATCTTCTTGCCGACGAGCTCGAGCGCGTTCAGGAACGCGGCGGCCGAAATGATCGCGGTGCCGTGCTGGTCGTCGTGGAAGACCGGGATCTTCAGGCGCTTCTTGAGCGTCTCTTCGATCTCGAAACACTCGGGCGACTTCAGGTCCTCGAGGTTGATACCGCCGAACGTCGGCGAGATGCGGGCCACCGTGTCGATGAAGGCCGCGGTGTCGTCGGCGTCCACCTCGATGTCGAAGACGTCGATGTCCGCGAAGCGCTTGAAGAGAACGCCCTTGCCTTCCATCACGGGCTTGGAGGCGAGCGGCCCGATGTCTCCGAGGCCGAGCACGGCCGTGCCGTTGGAGACGACGGCGACGAGGTTGCCCTTGGTCGTGTACTCGTAGACGGCCTCGGGGTCCTTCGCGATCGCCAGGCACGGCTCCGCCACACCGGGGCTGTAGGCGAGCGAGAGGTCCTCCTGGGTCCGGCAGGGCTTGGAGGGGACGACTTCCACTTTCCCCTTGCGCCCCCGGGAGTGGTACTCGAGAGCCTCTTCCGGCGTCATCCGACGCATGACACTCCTCCTACGCCCGGGCGAGCTCGGCCCGCAGCGCCCGGACGGCCTCGACGGCCTCGCCCACGGCGACCAGGCGCACGCTCTTGTCGCGGCGGAGCACGACCTCGACTTTGCCCTCCTTCAAGGCGCGCCCGCCGACGTTGACCCGGATCGGGAAGCCGACGAGGTCGGCGTCCTTGAACTTCACGCCCGGCCGCTCGTCGCGGTCGTCGTAGAAGACCTCGAGGCCGGCCGCCCCGAGGCTCTCGTAGAGGCCGTCGCCGGCCTCGCGGGTTGCGGCGTCGGACGGATTGAGCGAGACGAGCGCGACCTCGAACGGCGCCAGCGCCAGCGGCCACACGATGCCGTCGCCGTCGTGGTGCTGCTCGACGGCCGAGGCCATGGTGCGGCCGACGCCGATGCCGTAGGTGCCCATCACGGCCGGATGGGACTCGCCCTTCTCGTCCGTGTAGTTGCAGCCGAGGGCCTGGGAGTACTTGGTGCCCAGCTTGAAGATGTGGCCGACCTCGATGCCGCGCGCGATCGACAGCGGCTTGCCGCAACGCACGCACGGATCGCCGGCGCGCGCCTGGGCGAACGTGCCCCAGGCGTCGACCTTCGCGTCGCGCCGCAGCACGAAGCCCGCGACGTGCCAGTCGCGCCGGCCGGCACCGGTCACCGCGTTGACGGCGTCGCGAATCGACTCGTCCGCGATGATCCGGACCTGGCTCGACGGCAGCTTGTGCGGCCCGACGTAGCCGACCGGAGCGCCGGTGGCGCTCTCGACCTTGTCTTCGGAAGCGAGCGCGACGTGCTCGACGCCGAGCGCGTGCTTCAACGCGACCTCGTTGACCTCGAGGTCGCCGCGCAGCAGGGCGACCGCGAACCCCTGCTCGGTCTCGTAGACGAGGCACTTGATCATCCGCGACGCCGTGATCCCGAGGAACGTCACGACGTCGTCGATGCCGCCCTTGCCCGGGGTCGGCACCTCCACCAGCGGCGCCTCGGTCTCGTCCTTCCACGGCGCCGGGCGCGTGCCCGTGACGGCCTTCTCGAGGTTCGCGCCATAGCCGCAGGCGGTGCACCGCACGACCGCGTCCTCACCCGTGTCGGCGAGGACCATGAACTCCTCCGAGGCGTTGCCGCCGATCGCACCCGAATCGGCCTGGACGACGGTGAAGTCGAGACCGCAGCGCTCGAAGACGCGCCGGTAGGCGGCGTCCTGCGCCTTGTAGGAGCGGTCGAGGCCCTCGGCGTCGACGTCGAAGGAGTAGCCGTCGTACATCAGGAACTCGCGGCCGCGCATGAGGCCGAAGCGCGGGCGGATCTCGTCGCGGAACTTCGTGCGGATCTGGTACAGCGTCACGGGCAGCTGCCGGTACGACGTCACGCCCGAGCGCACCATGGTCGTGACGGCCTCCTCGGCCGTCGGCGCGAGGCAGTAGGCGCCCCCCTTCCGGTCCTTCAGGTGAAAGAGGATCTCCTCCCGGGCGTACCGCTCCCAGCGGCCGCTCTCTTCCCAGAGCTCGCGGGGCTGGAGGATCGGCAGCTCGACCTCGTGGGCGCCCGAGCGGTCGATTTCCTCGCGGACGATGCGCTCGCACTTGCGGTGCGACCGCAGGCCGAGAGGGGTGAGCGAATAGATCCCGGCCGCCAGGCGCCGGATCATTCCGGCGCGCGTCAGCAGGACATGGGAGATCGCCTCCGCGTCGCCGGGCACCTCCCGGACGGTCTGGAGGAAGTAACGAGACCAGCGCATGGGGGCGAAGAATAGCAGGAGGGCGCGAGAGACCGCGCGGCCGCCGCTAGATTCGCGGCTTGGCGGCGGGCGCTTCCTTGCGCCTCGGTCCGACCTTCTCGACGAGCCGGAGGTTCGACCGCACCTGCTGCATCATCCGGTCCTCGATGCCGGCGCCGCGCGCCGCGGTCTTGGCCTTCGCGAACGACGCCTTGGCTTCCTCCGCCCGGCCGGCGGCGAGGTACGCCATCCCGAGGTGGTGGAGCGTCATCGGCGCCGCCGCGCGCTCGCTCGAGCGGCGCAGGCACTCGATCGCCCGGTCGTACTCCTGACGCTTGTAGTGAACCCAGCCGAGGGCCGCGAGCGGGTAGGGCTTGAGCTCCTCGGGCGCGGCGGCCAGCGCCCGGCCGGCGTAGTCGAGGGCGAGGTCGAGGTCCTCGTCCGACTCGGCGAGGCTCGTGGCGAGCTCGTAGTAGCCGACGGCCTGGGCGGTCTTCGACGGGTGCTTCTCGAGGAACTCGCGCAGGAACTCCGCCGCCTCGCGCGGCTGTCCCTCCGCGCGCAGCGCCTCGGCGAGCGTCGAGCACGCGGCGGCGGCGACGACATCTTCCGGGTCGGCGGCGAGCACCTCGCGACAGGCGGCGATCGCTTCCTTCCACCGCCCCATGGACGCCGCGAGCAGCGCATAGGAGACCCGGATCGTCGGGTTGCGCGGCTCGGCGCGCATCGCCTTGCGGTAGAGCTCCTGCGCTCGGGCGAGCGAACCCCTGGCCGCGTTCTCCTCGGCGTCGCGGAAGGCGGCCGCGCCCGGGCCGTCCACCCGCGGCAGCTCGTAGCCGCTGCGCCGCTCGAGAAGCCGCACGGCCTCCTGGTACTCGAGGCGGCGCGGGTTCTTCTCGAGCGCCTGCTGGAAGCACTCGAGCGCCCGCTTGTGCCAGTTCTTGTCGAGGTAGCAGAGGCCGAGCTGGAAGACCGCCTCTTCGGACTCCGGCGCGAGCCGGATCGCTTCTTCGAACTCGTGGATGGCCCGGGAAAGCTCGCCCTTCTCGCGAAAGACGTTGCCGAGGAGGATGTGCGCCGACGGCACCGGCGCGCACGAAAGCGCCCTCCCGAGCGCCTCCTCCGCCTCCGCCCAGCGCGACAGGTGCGCGTAGAGCGTGCCGAGCGCGAAGTGCGGCAGGAACGCGTCCGGCCGGCGCTCCACGGCCCGCGTCAGCGCCGCCTCGGCCGCGGCCGTGTCGCCCGACTCGGAGGCGGCGATCCCGCTGTAGACCAGGGCCTCGAAGTGGTTGGCGTCGGCCGCGAGAATCTTGCGGAAGTACGCCGACGCCTTCTCGAGGTCGCCGCCCGAGAAGAACGTCTCGGCCAGGTAGAAACCGAGCTCGACGTTGTCCTTATCCGCCCGGAACATCTCCTCGAGGACGCGGATGCCCCGGTCGGCGTCGAGCGCGAGGATCGCGAACTCCGCCTCGCGCAGCTTCTTCAGGAAGGCGTCGCGGTCAGGGGCCGAGGAACGCGCGATGATCCGGTCCCGGCGCTCGAGAAAGCGGTCCTTCTTCTCGACCGCCTGCATCCGCTCGTCCATCTTGGATTCCCAGAGGTCCACGACCTCCTCCGAGCGCACCGCGCCGCGGCGCTCGAGCGTCTCCTGGAGGGCGAGGATTCCGGTGTGGGCGACGAAGAGGTTCTTCTCGAGGTTGCCCATCGATTCGAAGAGCGACTTGACCGCCTCGGCCGTGCGCTTGACGACGTCCTCGAGGGTCGAGATCCGCTCGAGCAGATGCTCGTCGAACGGAATCTCCTCCTGGGGCTCCCCCGCCTCTTCGACGACGCCCACGCCCGAGAGGACCATGAGCTTCGAGCTGCAGCGGGCGCAGAACTCGTCTTCGTCGGAGTTGCGCAGACCGCAGACCTGGCAGTACATCAGGCCGCCGGGTACTCGTAGAAGCCCTTGCCGGACTTCTTGCCGAGCCAGCCCGCGTCGACCATGCGGACGAGCAGCGGGCTCGGACGGTATTTCGGGTCGCCGAAGCCTTCCTGGAGGACGCGGAGGATCGAGAGACACGTGTCGAGGCCGATGAAATCGGCGAGCTGGAGCGGCCCCATCGGATGATTCATGCCGAGCTTCATGATTCCGTCGATCGCCTCGCGGGTCGCGACACCTTCGCGGAGCGTCTCGATGGCCTCGTTGAGCATGGGCATGAGAACGCGGTTGGAGACGAACCCCGGGTAGTCGTGGCAGAGGATCGGCGTCTTGCCGAGCCTCCGCGCCAGAGCGTCGACCGCCGCCGCCGTGGCGTCCGAGGTCGCGATGCCCCGGATGACCTCCACGAGCTGCATCACGGGCACCGGGTTCATGAAGTGCATGCCGATGAACGTCTCGGGCCGGCGAGTGGCCGCGGCGAGCCGCGTGATCGAAATCGACGAGGTGTTCGAGGCGAGGATGGCGCCCGCTTTCGCGATGCGGTCGAGACGGCCGAACAGCTCCTTCTTGACGCTTTCGTTCTCGACGATGGCTTCGACGACGGCGTCCGCGCCGGCCAGGGCGTCGAGGCTCGTCGTGGTCTCCACGCGGCCGAGGGCCGCGGTTTTCTCGTCCGCCGTGCGCTTCCCCCTGGCCACCTCGCGCTCGAGGTTCTTCTCGATCGTCGCGCGGCCCTTCTCGAGGAAGCGATCCTCCACGTCCACGAGCGTGACCGAGAGCCCCGCCGCGGCCGCGACGTGCGCGATGCCCGAGCCCATCTGCCCGGCGCCGACGACGCCGAGCGTCGCGATATCCACGGACGGACTCTATAACCGGAATCCGCGGGCCGCGACCCCGCCGCAAGTCGCGTCGGGCTGTGACTTACGACACCGCGACGCGGAACCGCGGCGTTCCGAATCGCGAGAGAAGCGCGACACCCACGGCGACGATCGACGCGACGCTCCAGACGAGCGCGCCGAGGAAGGGCACGAGCGAGAGACCGCCGAGCACCGCGAACCCCGCGGCGAGAGCCACGGGCCGCCGAGCCGGCGCCACGCTCTTGACGAGGCGCTGGCCGAGCAGGAGGAAGAGCGCCGCCATCCCGAAGATCTTCGCGACGACGGCGACCGCCGCGGACACGAGCGCGATCGGAATCGCGAGCGCGGACGGCAGCAGCGACAGCGCCGCGCCGGCCGCGAGGAAGAGCGTCAGCACGCCGAGGGCGCCGGCCGCGAGCGCTCCCGACCAGTCGTCCGCGGCGGACATCGCCGCGCGCGCGAGCGGCGACGCGAAGAAGTAGAGCAGCGCGAGCGCGACCGCGAGCCACGCCGCGAGCGCGATCAGGTGCAGGCCGCCGAGGACCGAGGGCCCGACGCTCGCGCCCTCCCAGGGCGCGCGCCGCATCTCCGAGAGATAGAGCCGCAGAAGCGATCCCGGGGTCGCGACGCGGCCCTCGACCGGCAGCGTCCCACCCGCCGGCGCTTCGATCGTGCCGCCGAACACGAGCAGGTCACCCGCGACCGAGCCGCCCGGGGCGAACGAGACGTTACCGCCCCAGACGACGACGTCGCCCGAGACGCGCGCGGCCAGGCGCACGTCCGCGAGGACCGCGACGACCCGACCGGGAAGCGCCTGCGTGACGACGACGTCGCGGCGCACCGAGGTGATCGAGCCGGGCGCGGCCGACGCGGCAACCGCGGAAAGGCCGAGGAGGAAGAAGAGCGCCGTGGCGGGGCGGCGCCGTCGCGTCATTTCCGGCCGGGCGCGCGGACGAGCACGCGCGAGAGCGCGAGCCCGATCGGGACCAGCAGGACCAGGGCGACCAGGCCGAGCGTGCTCTCCTCCCGCATCCCCTGCGACAGGGCCTCGAGGCCCCGGGGTGCGAGCGCCAGGAGGTCCGCGGCCCAGCGGCCGGCCGACCGAACCAGGCTCCAGAGCGGGGCCGACGCCGCGGCGCCGAGGGAAACCTGTTCGGCCGCGGTGAGCGTCGGGAGGGTCAGCAGGGCGATGCCCGAGCCGGCCAGACCCGCCGTGAGCAGAACGGGCGTGTTCCAGAGGGCGTAAGTCCGGCGCTCCCTCGAGGAAAAGGCGCGCAGCCGGGTGACCCGCTCGGCGAGGCCGGGAAGGGCCGGCTCGGGCCGCGCCAGGCCGTCCAGAGCCGCCAGCAGGCCCCTGGCGGCCTCGATCCGGGCTCCGCAGGCCGCGCAGGCCGCCCCGTGGAGGGCGGCATCGGCCGCGAATACCGGTTCGGCGCCGGCCGCTACGGCGTCGGCGTCGATCGGATCCAGGGGGCGCGGGCAGTCGGTCACGTCACTTCTCCAGCCAACCTGTCCTTCAATACGGCTCTGGCCCGAAAGAGTTTGTTCTTGACCGTCCCGAGGGGCATGTTCTTGATCCCCGCGATCTCTTCATACGACAGCCCCGCAAAATGGCGCAAGGCGATCAATTCCCGAAAATCGGCGGGGAGGTCCTGAATCGCCCGCTGGATGGCTCGACCCCGCTCGACGTTGCGCAGCTCCCCGTACGGGTCGAGGCTCGCCGACCGCTGCTCCGGCAAGAAAGAGCCGCCCCCCTCCGGGTCCGGCGTCTCGAGCGGGACCGTCCGGGGCCGGCGCTTGCGCAGGTGGTCGATCGACGCGTTGCCGGCAATCCGGAAGAGCCACGTCGAGAATTTGAAGGCCGGATTGAATCGGTCGAGCGCCTGGAAGACCTTGAGGAAGATCTCCTGGCAGAGGTCGAGCGCGTCGTCGCGGCTGCCGACCATCCGCGCCACGTGGGAGACCACGCGGGCCTGGTACCGCCGGACGAGAATCTCGAAGAGCTCCTCCCGGCCGGCGAGGACGCGCCTGACGATCTCGACGTCCTCCAGCTCGTTCTCGGTAGGGTCCAAGGCTCGCTTTCCGCCGGTTTCCGCCGGCCCGGACGCCGGGGCCGCCCGGCCCCGCTCCTGCTAGAATCCCCCAGCATTTTACGGGACTGGCGCGCCCCGGGCGCCAGGACGGGAGCACTGACGTGAGCACGATCGCCGAACCCCAATTCCCGACCATCGGTTCGCATCCTCAGGGCACCGACTCCTCGAATCCCTTCGAGGAAATGATGTCCCGCTTCGACCTCGCGGCCCAGAAGCTGGGGCTCGATCCCGGCCTCTACAAGGTGCTCCGCGAGCCCGTCCGGGAGACCAAGGTCTCCATCCCGATCGCGATGGACGACGGCCGGATCGAGGTCTTCGTCGGCTACCGCGTCCTCCACAACATCGCCCGCGGCCCCGGCAAGGGCGGGATCCGCTTCGACAAGAACGTCTCGCTCGACGAGGTCCGGGCGCTCGCGGCCTGGATGACCTGGAAGTGCGCCGTCGTCAACATCCCGTTCGGCGGCGCCAAGGGCGGCGTCATCTGCGACCCGCAGTCCCTGTCGCGCGGGGAGATGGAGAAAATCACGCGGCGCTACACGGCCGAGCTCATGGACCAGTTCGGCCCCGAGAAAGACGTTCCGGCGCCCGACATGGGGACCAACCCGCAGACGATGGCGTGGATCATGGACACGTACTCGATGCACGCCCGCCACACCGTCACCTCGGTCGTCACCGGCAAGCCCCTCTCGCTCGGTGGCTCGCGCGGACGCGTCGAGGCGACCGGACGCGGCCTCATGTTGATCGCGCGCGAGGCCGCTCCCCTGCGGGGCCTGACGCTCAAGGGAAGCCGCATCGTCGTCCAGGGCTTCGGCAACGTCGGCTCGATCGCGGCGCGCATGTGCCACGAGGCCGGCGCGAAGATCCTGGCCGTCTCCGACATCCACGGCGGGATCTTCAGCAAGGACGGCCTCGACATGCCGGCGCTGGGGGCGCACTTCGAAAAGACCCGTTCGCTGAAGGGCTTCCCGGGAACCGAGCCCGTCACCAACGAGGCCCTCCTCGAGCTCGACTGCGACATCCTCATCCCGGCCGCCAACGAGAACCAGATCCGGCAGAAGAACGCCCCGAACATCAAGGCGAAGATCATCGTCGAGGGCGCCAACGGCCCGACGACCCAGCGCGCCGACGAGGTGCTGAACGCGAAGAACGTGCTCGTCGTTCCGGACATCCTCGCCAACGCCGGCGGCGTCACCGTGTCCTACTTCGAGTGGGTGCAGGACCGCGCCGGTTTCTTCTGGCGCGAGAGCGAGGTCAACGAGCGGCTCGAGGACATCATGGTCCAGTCGTTCCGCGACGTCGCGACGATGGCCGAGAAGTACGGCGTGAGCTTCCGCATCGCGGCGTACATGCTGGGCATCTCGCGCGTCGCGCACGACACGATGGTGCGAGGCCTCTACGCGTAGGCGCCCGCTCCTGGTTTCGGGCCTCGGGATCCTGGTTTCCGCAAACATTTTCGCCGCGACCCCCGAGCAGGTCGCGAAGATCGACCGGATGTTCGCCGAGGCCTATCCGGCGTCCGGTCCGGGGGCGGCGGTCCTCGTCCTCGAGCGCGGCACGACCGTCCTGCGCAAGGGCTACGGCATGGCCGAGATCGAGCTCGGCGTCCCGATGGCGCCCGAGATGGTCTTCCGCGTCGGCTCGGTCACCAAGGAGTTCACGTCGGCGTGCATCCTGAAGCTCGTCGAAGAGGGCCGCCTCTCCCTCGACGACCCGGTCTCGAAGCTCCTGCCCGACTTCCCGACCGGCGGCCGGCGCGTCACGGTCGAACAGCTTCTGACCCACACGTCGGGCCTGCGCAGCTACACCGACATGCCGTCCTGGTACGGGCGAATGCGCGAGGACTGGACGCTGGCCGAGCTCGAGGCCTTCTTTCGCGGCGAGCCCTTCGACTTCGAGCCGGGCACGCAGTGGCACTACGACAACTCCGGCTACGTCCTCCTCGGCGCGATCCTCGAGAAGGTGACCGGC
The DNA here is from genome assembly GCA_035500755.1 of Thermoanaerobaculia bacterium. Taxonomy (GTDB): domain Bacteria; phylum Acidobacteriota; class Thermoanaerobaculia; order UBA5066; family Gp7-AA6; genus DAHUXD01. The sequence continues at coordinate 17,616 of DATJXB010000076.1, forward strand.
AAGCCCTACGCGGACGTGGTCGCCGAGACGATCTTCCGCCCGCTCGGCATGAAGGACTCGCGCTACGGCAGCGACGCGCCCATCGTCCCGGGCCGCGTCGCCGGCTACGTGAAGGGTCCGGGCGGCGTCCTCAACGCCCCGTTTCTCTCGATGACCCAGCCGTACGCCGCCGGCGCTCTCGTCTCGACCGTCGACGACCTGGCGCGCTGGCACGCCGGTCTCGACGCCGGCCGGGTCGTGTCGCCGGGGATCCTGCGGCGCCTGTGGACGCCGAAGGTCCTGCCCGACGGTACCGACACGCGCTACGGTTACGGCTGGATCCTCTGGAGCTACCAGGGCCACCGCGTGGTCGAGCACGGCGGGGGCATCAACGGCTTCCAGACCGCAAACCTCCGGCTCCCGGACGACGGGATCTACGTCGCGGTCCTTTCCAATTGCGGGGGCTGCGCCGACACGCGGGGGCTCGCGCTGCGCGCGGCGAGCCGCCTCGCCGGGGTCCCTCTCGACGAGCGGCCCGCGGCGTCGGTCGCGGCCGAACGGCTGGACCGCCTCGCCGGGACCTATCGGGACCCGGACGGGGACGACTGGATCGTGGCGCGCGACGGCGACCATCTGACGCTCGCTGCCGGGCCCGCGCGGGGCGAGGCCTGGGCCGCCTCGGAGACCGAGTTCTTCTTCCGCGACAGGGCCCGGACGCTCGTCTTTACCACCGACGCCGCCGGGCACGTCACCGGCGTGACGATCGACGACTTCGCCGGTCCGCCGACGCTCGCGCGCCGCGTCGACGCGGCTCCCTAGCGCAGAGTCACTTTCGGCCGAACCTCCGGGAGCTCCACGGCGAGCTTGCGCTCGAGCTCCTCGAGGGTCGCCTCCACGGGCTTCTTCCACGCCGGGTCGAGCAACGAGACCGTCAGCCGCCGGCCGACCAGGCTGACCGGCTCGATCTTGCGGGAGAGCGGCTCGCCGACGATGCGCCCCCAGCGGACCTGGAGCCAGGCGAGCGCGCTGTCGCCCCGCGCCATCCGCCGCATCAGGCCGTCCGCCGCCGCGTCCAGCGTCGAGAAGGAGCTCTTCCGGGCCTTCACCGCCGCCCCCCGCCTTCCACCGGCGCGGGACGGAGCGGCTTTTCCCCGGAGAGCACGCGGCGCACGTCTTCGACGACCATGCGCGCCATCTCCCGGCGCGTCTCGACGGTGGCGCTGCCGGCGTGGGGCATCAGGACGACGCGGTCGTCGTCGAGCAGGGCCGGCGTGATCGCGGGCTCGTTTTCGTAGACGTCGAGCGCCGCGCCCGCGATCGGGCCCTCGTCGAGGGCCCGCACGAGCGCGACCTCGTCGACGACCGGACCCCGCGACGTGTTGATCAGGAAGCTGCCCGGCTTCATCTTCACGAAGGTCTCGGCCTTGAAGAGTCGCCACGTCTCGTACGTCAGCGGCACGTGCAGCGAGACGACGTCGGCGCGGCGCAGGAGCTCGTCGAACGACACGCGCGGCGGATCGTCCGGGTCGCCCTCGATGCGCGGGCTGCGGCCGCTGGCGATGACGCTCATCCCGAAGGCCTTTGCCCGGCGGGCCACCGCGCGCCCGATGCGGCCCGGACCGACGATCCCGAGGACCTTGCCCTTCAGATCCCGGCCGAGCAGCAGGTCGGGCGCCCACCCGGCGAACTTGCCGGTCCTCACGAGGCGGTCGCCTTCGACGATGCGTCGCGACAGCGCGAGCAGGAGAGCGATCGTCAGGTCGGCGGTGGCGTCGGTCAGGGCGTTGGGCGTGTGCGTGACCCAGATGGAGCGCGCGGCCGTCGCCGTGCGGTCGATCTGGTTGACGCCGACGGAGTAGCTCGCGACGATCTTCAGGCGGTCGGCGGCCTGGATGACGTCGGCCGTGACCGGGTCGTCGACGAGGCAGATCAGGGCGTCGACGCCGGGCACCTCGGCCGCCAGCTCCTTCTCGTTCGGGACGTAGCCGAGGACGCGCACCTCGAAATCGGGTTTCAGCGTGTCGAAGGGCTCCGGCAGCTCGCGCGTCGCGAGCACGACCCCGCCCGTCACCGCCGGCCCCTCTGCAGCAGCCATCCTGCGAAGAATATGGCGGCTCCGAGGCCGAGGACCGCCAGTTCTCGCCGGGAGTTCTGGCCGATCACCCCCACGAAGAAGGCGGCGCCCGCGACGACGAGGCCGAGGAACTGGATCGCGCGGCCGGCGCCGTACATCACTTCGGCCCGCCGGCCGGCTTCTCGAGCGCCGCCGCCACGCGGAGAATCCGGTCGCCCTGCTCGATCCGGAGGACCACGTCGAGCCCCGAGGCGACCGCGCCGAAGACCGTGTAACCGCCGTCCAGGTGCGGCTCCGGCGCCTGCGTCACGAACCACTGGCTGCCGCCGGTGTCGGGCCCGGCCAGGGCCATCCCGAGGGTGCCCGTGAGGTAGGGCTTCTCCGACAGCTCGTCCCGGATCTCGTAGCCGGGCCCGCCGTTGCCGGTGCCGGTCGGGTCCCCGTCCTGCACGACGAAGTTCGGCACGACGCGGTGGACCGGCGCGCCGTCGAAGTACTCCCTGCCGGCGAGCTTCAGGGCGTTCATGACCGTCAGCGGCGCGGTCTGCCCGTCGAGGCGGAGCGTGAACACGCCGCGCGCGGTCTCGACCTTCAGGATCCAGCCGCGCCGCGCCTCCGCGATCAGCAGCGCGTAGTCGGCCGCGGTCTTCCCGGTGTCGTAGGTTCGCCACGGGAACGCCGCCGCGTCGGCGTGGAACGTCTTCACGAGGCTCCGGCGAGCCAGGCGCGAGACGAGGACCGACGGGTGGCGGTACGCCGCCTCGACGACCGCGCGAGCCTCCGGTTTCTCCGGGTTCTTCTCGGCGACGCCGATGGCCGAGATCGGCACGTCCGGAGCCGATTCGCCGTAGGAGGCGACGACCATCTCGCTGGCCGTCGCGAGGGCCCGCGGATCGCCCGACAGCGCGAGCGCGTCGAGCGCGGCGGCGCGGACGCCGGCGTCCGGGTCCGCGCGGAGCCGGGCGACGAGGGCGGCGTTTCTCGAGGCATCCTCCGGCGACTTCAGCCCTTCGAGCAGCTTCAAGCGAACGACGACGGCGGGGTCGTTCGCCAGCCGCTCGCGGCGCGGGGCCGCGTCCGCCACCGGCAGAAACGAGAGCGCTTCGGCCGCGGCGCCGCGAAGATACGGATCCGGAGAGGCGATCGCGCCATCGACGACGTCCTCGGCGCGCGCGCCGAGCCCGCCCATCAGGGCCTGAAGCGCGACCTGCTGCCGCCGCTCGGTTCCGCCCGTCGCGACGTTCCAGAGCTTTCGGAATGCCTCGCGGTCGTCGACGTACCACCGCAGGAGGCCGAGGGCGGGAATCGCGAGGTTCGGGTTGACGTCGCCCGACAGCAGGACGAGGCGCGCCTTCCAGTCGGGCGATGCGCTCGCGCCGGGGTTCCTCTCGAGGAGCGCCGCCATCGCGAGCATCGCGCTGATGCGCGCCGCCGTCGGTCCACCCGCCACGGCCGCCGCCAGAGGCTCGAGTGACCCGGCGTCGCCGACCAGGCCGAGCGCCCGGGCGCACAGCGCCGCCGTCTGCGGATCCGGGTCCGAGAGGCCTGCGATGAGCACCCGGATGGACGACGTCTGGGGCCGCCGCGCGAGCGCGTAGAGCGCCGCCTTTCGCACGGCCGGGTCGGGGTCGGCGGCGTACGGCAGCGCGGCGCCGGCGGCCACCTCCGGGAAGCGCCACAGGCCTCCCAGGCACGCGACGCGCTGCGCCGGCGTCCGAGACTCGCGCAGGAACGCGGCCAGCTCCCCGGCCCCGCCCTTCGGGCCGAGCATCCCGATGGCCCAGGCCGCCCTTGCCGCGACCGCGGCATCGACGTCCTTCAGCCGCACCGAAAGGACCCACGCCAGCGCGTCCTCGCCGAGGATCCCCGCGGCGAACGCCGCCTGCTCCCGGACCGCGGGCGAAGAATCCTCGAGCAGCGTCTCGAGCGGGGCGACCGCTCTCTCGTCCCCGATCCGCCCGAGAGCGAGCGCGCCGCGCGCGCGAACCGCCGGATCGGGCGACGCGGCCGCGGCCTCGAGAACCGGCGCGTCGTAGGACCGACGGTCCTCGGCCGCGACGAGCGCGGGCTCCGCCTCCGCGAGCGAAGCGTACCGCCGCGGCGCCGGCGCGGCCGTCGGCGAAATTGCGGGGTTCGGAACGGGCGCCGTCGGCTGGCCGGCGGCGGCGGACGCCGAAGCGGGGCGGGACGCGCACGCGCTCGCCGTCGCCAGCAACAGAGCGGCCCCGAGGGCCGCGAGACCGCGCCGCATCTTCTCCGCTCGCCTCCGAAGAACGCGGCGGATTATAGGACCGTCAGGCGCCGACGAGCAGACGGTCGCCGAGAATGTGCGGCAGGCCGGCCTTGAAGATCTTGTCGCGCGCGCGATCCGTAGGGTACGGCACGCGGTCGAAGTGAACGACGTTCTCCTCGGCGTCGTAGAGCGCGTACGCCGCGGCCGCGTTGCGGTCGCGGGGCTGGCCGATCGACCCGGGGTTGATCAGGTAGCGCTGGTCTTTCTTCAGCGCGTAGCGCACGCGGTCGCCCTCGATGAGCTCGACGAGGATACCGTGCGGCTCGAGCGTGAAGACGGAGGGAATGTGGCTGTGCCCGAAGAAGCAGACCGAGCCCTCGGACTCGCGGAAGTTCAGGTAGGCGTCGTAGTCCGTGAAGATGTACGCGTCCTCGTCGCGGGGCGAGCCGTGGCAGATCGTGAAGGCGCCGCCGTCGACGGCGACGGGACCCGTGGGCAGGCCCTCGAGAAACTTCCGGTTGCGCGGCGTCAGCTTCTCCGTCGTCCACCGCGCCGCCCGCAGGGCGACCGGGTTGAACAGGTCGCCGGACTCCGTCCCGCAGACGACTTTGTCGTGGTTGCCGCGGATCATCAGCTTCGGCTTCTTGATCTCGCGGATGCGGTCGATGACCTGGTTCGGGTTGGCGCCGTAGCCGACGAAGTCGCCCAGCACGACGACGCGGTCGAAGCGCTTGCGCCGCACCCGGGAGAGGACCGCCGCCAGGGCGTCGTCGTTGGAGTGGATGTCCGAGAGGATCAGGTAACGCATGCCGGGCGCGGGCTCCCCTTCCCTTACAGCGGAATTCGTTCGAAGTCGTCGAGGGCGACGAGCACCCGATCCACGGCTTGCTCGACCGCCTCGCAACCTTCGAGGCGCACGGCCACGGGCGCCATTCTATAGAAGGGCGCCCGGGCGGCGAAGAGGCCCGCAAGCTGCTCCTCGCTGACGAAGAGCGGGCGGTCCGTCTTTCCCCGCAGGCGGGAGCGGACCGTGTCGAGGCCGACGTCGAGAAACACGGCCGTGCCGAGGCCCGCGATCGCCCGACGGTTCGCCTCGACCGCGTAGGCGCCCCCGCCCGCCGCGACGACCGCGGCCGGAAGCGCCGCCGTCGCCGCCAGCAGCTCGCTCTCGAGAGCCCGAAACCCCGGCTCGCCCGAGGCTTCGAAGAGGGCCCGGACGGTCTTTCCGGACTTCCGCTCGATCTCCTCGTCCAGGTCGACGAACGGCAGCCCGAGCCTCTCGGCGAGCCGGCGGCCGAGCGTCGTCTTGCCCGCCGCCATGAACCCCACGAGGTAGAGGCGGCGCCGCGGGCCGCGGCGGCGCGCGAGGTCCAGAGCGGCCCGCGCGTTCTCTTCGAGGCGCCCGCCGGCATACAGGCCGCCGACCATCGCGGCCGCGTCGGCGCCCGCGTCCCAGACGGCCTCGAGGCGGTCCAGGGTGATCCCGCCGATCGCGACGAGCGGCCGTGTCTTGCCCGCCGCGGCCTGCGCCAGCGCCTCGAGGCCTCGAGCCGGGCGTCCGGTCTTCGTGGCGCTGTCGAAGACGGGGCCGAACGCGACGTAGTCCGGCGCCGGGTCGGCGAAGGCGCGCCGGGCCGCCTCGACGTCGTGCGTCGAGACGCCGATCGGCGCCTCCGGCCCGAGAAGGCGCCGCGCCTCGGGGGCCGGGAGGTCGTCCTCGCCGAGGTGAACGCCGGCGCCGCAGAGCCGCGCGACGTCCACGCGGTCGTTGACGAAGAACGCCGCGCCGGTCGCCCGCGCGCGGGCGGTGATCGCGTCGGCCGCGGCGAGGAGCGCGCGGTCGGTCGCGGACTTCTCGCGCAGCTGCACCGCCCGGATGCCGACCGCGAAGAGCCGCTCCGCCAGCGCCGCCGGGTCGGCGACGCCGCTCGACGGGTCCGTCAGGGCGTACACGCGAGGCAACCGGAGCGTCACGGCGCGGCCGCCTCAGCCTTTCTCGGCCAGCCGCTCCATGAAGCGCGTCGACAGGCGGCCCGCGACGAAATCGGGGTCGTCCAGGATCCTCCGGTGGAGCGGCAGCGACGTCTTCACGCCCTCGATCACGAAGAAATCGAGCGCGCGCCGTCCCCGCGAGATGGCCTCCTGCCGGTCGCGGCCCCACACGATGAGCTTGGCGATGAGCGAGTCGTAGTACGGCGGCACGAGGTAGCCCTGGTACGCGGCCGTGTCGAGCCGCACCCCGAGGCCGCCCGGCGGGTGAAACGTCGAGATCCGGCCGGGCGACGGCGCGAAGGTGACGGGATCCTCGGCGTTGACGCGGAACTCGATCGCATGGCCGCGCGGCGCCATGTCGCGGTCGAGGAACGAGAGCGGCTCGCCCGCCGCCACGGCGATCTGCTCCTTGACGAGGTCGAGGGCCGTCACTTCCTCGGTGATCGGGTGCTCGACCTGGAGGCGCGTGTTCATCTCCATGAAGTAGAAGCGGCCGTCGGCATCGAGGAGGAATTCCACGGTGCCGGCGTTGACGTAGCTCACGGCCCGCGCGGCCGTGATCGCGGCCTCGCCCATGCGCTTCCGGAGGGTCTCGTCGAGCACGGCCGAGGGCGCCTCCTCGATCAGCTTCTGGTGGCGGCGCTGGATCGAGCACTCGCGCTCGCCGAGGTGCCGGAGATTGCCGCGGCTGTCGCCGAAGATCTGAAACTCGATGTGGCGCGGCTCGTCGAGGTACTTCTCGAGATAGACCTCGGCGTTGCCGAAGGCCTTCTCCGCCTCCGCCCGCGCCGTCTCGTAAGCGGCCGCGAGGTCGCGCTCGTCGCGGGCCACCCGCATGCCGCGCCCTCCGCCGCCGGCCGACGCCTTGAGGATGACCGGGTAGCCGGCCTTGTCGGCGAAGGCGAGCGCGTCGTCGACGGACTCGAGCGGGCCCGGCGAGCCCGGGACCGTCGGCACGCCCGCGGCCGCCACGGTGCGCCGGGCGAGCGACTTGTCGCCCATTTTGCGGATCGCTTCGGGCGAGGGCCCGATGAAGGCGATGTGGCAGTCCTGGAGGATCTCGGCGAAGTAGGCGTTCTCGGAGAGAAACCCGTAGCCCGGGTGGATCGCGTCGGCCTCGGTGATCTCGGCCGCCGAGACGATGGCCGAGATGTTGAGATAGGAGGCGGCGGAAGGATACGGCCCGACGCAGACGTCCTCGTCCGCGTAGCGGACGTGGAGCGCGTCGCGGTCGGCCTCGCTGTAGATCGCGACCGTGCGGATGCCGAGCTCGCGGCACGCGGAGATGATCCGCAGCGCGATCTCGCCGCGGTTCGCGATCAGAATCTTCTTGAACATGCGGGTTCGGGCCGTCCGCCGGCGGCCGCGCGCGCGATCAGGCCGCGAGCCGGATGGCGAAGAGCTTCTCGCCGTATTCGACCGGCTGCCCGTTGCGCGGGTAGACGGCCACGACTTCGCCCTCGACGTCGGACTCGATTTCGTTCATCAGCTTCATCGACTCGATGATGCAGAGAATCTTCCCCTTGCCGACCCGGGCGCCGATCTCGGCGAAGGGATCCGCCTCGGGCGAGGCCGAGCGGTAGAAGGTCCCGACGATCGGCGAGGTGATGACGTGGACGTTGCGGTCTTCTCCCGCCGCCTCCGCCGCAGACGCCGGCCCGGCGGACGCCGGGCTCCCGGGGACGAGGGCCGGGGGCGGCGCCGCGTATACCGCCGCGGGGTGCGCCTCGGCAACCGCCGGACGGCGCCCCTCGATCCGAAGGCGGAACCCGGACCGCTCGATCTCGAGGCCCCCGAGGCCGCGGTCCGTCACCAGGTCGACGAGCTCCCGAATCTCCTTGAGCGAAAACATCGCCTACAGCAGCTCCTTTTCCAGCGTCGACGCGGCCTTGCGCAGCTCGAATCGGCCGCGGCCGAAATTCCCGTCCCGGGCGAGCAGGAGGAGCAAATAATACTCCTCGGTCACCCGGCACAAGAGCGCGGCCGAACGGTCGGAAGCGACCGTCAGCTCGCGGACCGCCGCGTGGTCGGCGAGCGCGCGCGCGACGTTGGCCGCCTTCACGACCGCCCCGGCCTCCGCCGCCAGCGTGTCCATGGGAAGTCCTTCGGCGCTGACGTAGGAGTCGATCGCGATGCCGTCGAGCCCGACGAGAGAAACGGCGCGCGTTCCCTCCACACGCTCGGCGATCCGACGCAAGTTGTCCTGGAAGACGTTCATCGGCCCCCGGATGATGTCACGGACAGGGGTTCCGGATCACCCGGCCTGGACGAGCGAGAGCCACTGCTTCAGGGCCCGGATCCGGGAAAGCCGGCGCTCGAGCCCGACGTCCGGCGCCGCCGCCGCGGGAGTCGTGGCCGCGGGCAGGAGCCTCGCCTCGGCGTCGCGCCGCAGGCGTTTGAGCTCCTCGTCGAACGGATGCCGCGTGACGAGGTCGTCGTAGATCTGCAGCGCCTCGGCGTAGTGGCCCTGCGCGTAGTAGAGGTCGGCGAGCGCGCGGCCCGTGGGACGCACGGGCTCCGGCGCGGGCGCTTCCGGCGGCGCTTCCGGCGGCGGCGGCGGAGGCGTGGGCAGGGCGACGACGGCGTGCACCGGCTCCGGAGTCGCCGGCCCCAGGTTCTCCGGGAGGCTCGGCGGCTCGGGCGCTGGTGCGGACGCGGCGGGCGCGTCGAGCGATGGCACCGCGAAGCTCGGCGGCGGGGGTGGCGCCGGCGGCTCGGCCCGCGGGTCGTACGGCGGCGGCGGCGGAATCTCGGGCGGGGCGCCGGTCGGGCGCGCCGCCGGCGCCGCGAGCGAGACGTCGCGCGTGGGAACGAAGGGGAACGGGTCTTCCGACTTCATGCCGCCGGAGTCATCGCCGGGCTCGAACGAGAGCGACGTCAGCTCGAAAGCGTCCGCGAGCGGCGGGGCCGGCTCGGATCCCGGCATCTTCGGCAGCGGGCGCCGCCGGCTCTTGTCGGTCTCCTGGAACTTGGGCGGCGGCGGGGGCGGCTCGGCCGCTTTGCGCGGCGGTGTCACGGGCTTCGGCGCGACGAGGGGCTCGAGCTTCGCGATCACTTCGTCGACCTTCCGGTCGCCGGAGATCGCGCGGTACAGCTTGAACTTCTTGAGCGCTTCCAGGTTGTCGTTCCGGCCGAGGTGGATCTCGGCGAGCGATTTCGCCGCGACGAGATTCGCCGGGTCCGCGACGAGGACCTTCGTGAAGGTCGCGATCGCGTCGGTGGCCATGTTGGCTTCGGTGTACGTCCGCCCGAGAGCGACCTGGGCCGCGATGTACCCGGGATGCGCGAGGAGTCCCTTCTGCAGGGCCGACAGCGCGTCCTTGATCCGGCCGACCCGGCGGTACTCCTCCGCCAGCGAGACGAACAGACGCGACCCGGAATCGAGGTCGAGCCGCCTCTCGAGGTCGCGGATTCGGGCGTCGGCGGCCGGATCAGCCATGCTGCTCGAAGACGCCGCCCCTCCCGGCGCGGGAGGGGCGGCTAGTTATTGCTACGGAGCCGGTACGACGCAGGGGAGCAGGTACTGGAACGCCTGGGTCGCGACCACGCTGCACTGCGTGTCCGTGTCCGTCACCGAGACGTCGACCGTCGCGGCAGCCTGGGGCGTGCCGGCGGGGTTGCTGCCGGTGCACGTCGGCGCCGCGGCCGTCGTCGGAGGCGCCGTGACGTTGACGTCGGTGGCCGAGACAGAGTTGACGAAGGCCGAGGCGGCGCCGAACTTGACGAGCGTGCTGGCGACCGTCGGCGGGAACAGGGTGCCCGTGATGTCGACCGGGATGCCGCCCGTGCCGCCGTTCGGGCACGGCGCTCCTGACGGACAGGAATTGGCCGGGCTGACCGAGCTGATCGTCGGCTTGAGGGCGTGGTACGTGAAGGATCCCTGCGAATCGCCGTCGCCCGTGTCGATGTTGACCACGGAGATCCCCCCGGTGATGTCCGAGCAGCCCGAGGGGACGGCCGGACCCGGGATCACGACGATCTCCGTCGCGGACACGCTCTGGACGATCGCCGCCCAGCTCGCCAGCGACACGGCCACGGGCGCCTGGAAGCCCTGGCCGAAGATGGTCACCGGCGAGTAGGGGCCGCCGAGCGGCTGGAAGTTGTTGTTCCAGGACGTGATCTTGACCTTGGTCGTGTACTGGTAGTTCACCGACGCGTTCGACACGATGCCCGAGTCGATGTTCTTGACCGTGACCGCCACCGAGGCGTTGAGGTTCGCCGATCCCGCGCCGGAGGCGGGCGGCGAAAGCGCGACGACCTGGTTGTAGGACACCGAGACCACGGACGCCTCGACCGTGCCGAAAAAGACCTGGACGCCGGTCGACGAGAAGCCGGAGCCGACGATCGTGACGCGCGTGTTCCCTTCGTTGGAGCCGGAGGACGGCAGCAGCGCCGTCACCGTCGGCGTGCCCTGCGTGACGGAGCCGTACGTGAAGCAGCTCGGCAGCGACAGGGTCACCGGCGCCGGCTCGTTGGTCCCCAGGATGAGCGAAATGGCGGCCTGGGCGCTCGGCGATCCGATCTCCGAGAATCCCGGCGTGGAGACGGTGATCGCCGTGCTGGTGACGGCCGTGACGATGCCGTCCTTGGCGACGCCGTTGACGGTGAAGACCACGCGGGTGGTGCTCGGCGAGCCGAAGAACCGGCCGCCGTTCAACGTCAGCGTCGTGCCGCCTTCCTTCGGGCCGAAGCTCGGGTTACAGAAGGAGACGAACGGCAGCGTGGCCGACGACGGCTGGAAGTTGACGGTCACGGTGCCGGAGTTCGTCTTGCCCTGGATCGTCGCGGTGCCCTTGACCTTCGCCGAACCGGCGCCTGGCCCGCAGAGGGCGGTCGTCGCCGTTCCGTTGGTCGTGACGACGGAAACCAGACCGAGGCCGTTCTGGCCGAACGCGCCGAAGTCCGTCGTGAAATTCACGGTCGTGCCGTCGGGAACCGCGGCGCCGTTGAGGGTGACGAACGCTTCGATCAGCGTGCAGGTCCCGGCCTTGGGGTTGGCGTCGCTCGCGACGAGCTGCACCGAGACCGCGCTCGAGGTGGTTCCCCCGCCCGCTCCGGGTTTGGGCGCCGTCGGCGCATCCGCCGCGCAGGCATGGATGCCCACCACGGCGGCGGCGAGGATCAGTGCAATGGCTATCCGGCGCATGGAGCCCCCCCTTACCTTTTCGCTCTCGCGGGCGCGGACGCGACGTATTGGAAGATCAGGATGCCGCTCGCGGTCTCGCTCTGAACCCGCTTTCCGGAGACCGTCTGCCCGAAGAACGTGATGTCGAACGCGGTGTCGATCTCAGGCCGGCCCGTCTGCCGGTCGATCCCCCCGTTGAACGGGAGGAGCTGGTCGAACGGCGACTCCTGCACGGCCGAGGCGTACAACACCGGGAAGTCCGACAGCGTCACGGTGCCCTCGTGAGGGAGCAGGACGCCGCACGCGAACGTCTGGGGCGGCGGCACGATCGTGCCGCCGTCGGTCCGGCGGTACACGACCGTGTACTGGTTGACCTGGACGTCGGAGAACCCCTGGGTGTCCGGCGTGCTGGGGTCTTTCGCGTGGGACGCCAGCGTCATCGTCGAGATCTGCACCGGCGCGATGTCCGCGATGTTGATGATGCCCGGCTGAGCGTCGATGTTGACCGTGACGAAGACGGGAGACTCCGTTGTCCCCTGCTTGTTGGAACATCCGCTGGCCAGCACCAGGGCCGCCAGCGCCGTCAACCCGGCAACGATTGTTTTTCTCATGAGACCTTCTCCCTTACGACCGGAGGATCCGAGGCGTGATGAAGATGAGCAGTTCGTCGTGCTTCTCGGTCCGGGTCTTGTTCTTGAAGAGGTTGCCCAGGACCGGGATCTTCCAGAGGCCCGGGATCATGTTGTACTGATCCTGGTCGTTGATCTGGAAGATGCCGCCGATCACCGTGGTCCCGCCGTCCTTGACGAGAACCTGGCCTCGGTATTCGCGAATCGTCAGCGGCACGTTCTGCCCGAGCGCGAGGTTCAAGGCGACGGCCGGCTCGCGCTTGGTCACGTTCACCGTGAGCAGGATCGTGCCCTCGGCGGTGATCTGCGGCGTGACGTCGAGCTTCAGCGTCGCGTCGACGTAGATGACCGTCGTCGTGTTGTTGACCGTCGTCTGAACCGGGATCTGCACGCCCGACTGGATGAGGGCCGGCGTATTGGTCAGCGACGTCACCTTCGGCGACGAGATGATCTTCAGCAAGCCCTGGTTCTCGGCCGCCGTCAGCGCCATGTCGAGGTTGAAGGTGTTGAGGATGTTGCCGAGCACGAGCGAGGCGACCGTCGGTCCGTTGCCGAGACCGACGTTCAGGCCGCCCGCGATGCTGTTCGGGAAGATCAGGTTGGTCGTGTTGCCGGTGTCGTTGGTCGCCTTCCCCTGAACCTGCCAGTTGATGCCGAGGCTCCGGCCCAGGCTCTTCGTCGTCTCGACGATTCGCGACTCGATGACGACCTGGGGCGTCGCGGTGTCGAGGTTTTCGATCAGCTGGAGAACCGCCGGCAGGTACGTCGGCGTCTCGCGGATGATGAGGGTGTTCGTGCGCTGGTCCACGACGATCGCGCCGCGCTTGGACATGACGCTCTGCAGCACCGGGACGATCTCCGAGGCCTTGGAGTACGACAGCTTCTTGATGACGGTGCGCGTCGGCTCGGCGGCCTGGCGGGCCTCGGCGAGGCGGGCGCGGTCGCCCTCCTCGGCCTGAAGCTTCGAGGTCGTCGCGATGCGCATGATGTTGTTTTCGAGCACGTAGCCGAGGCTGTTCTGCTTGAGGATCAGGTCGAGGGCCTGATCCCACGGCACGTCCTCGAGCTGCACGGTCACGGTGCCGCGGACGTCGGGGTCGATGACGATGTTCAGCCCGGTCAACTGCGAGATCGTCCGGAACACGTCCTTGATGTCCGCGTCTTTGAGGTCGAGCGAGATCGGCTCACCCGTGAACTGGCTCTGGGTTTCCGAGATCGTGCGCGACCGATACTGCGCGCCGCCTCCCGGCGGGGCCGAGGCCTGCTCCTGGTCGAGCTGAGCGGCGGCCGCTTCGAAGAGCGCGTCGCCGTGGAGCGCGCCAGGTTTGGAGGCGGGCTTCGGCGCCGGGGCGGCCGCTGCGGCCGGCTTCGGAGCGGGCGCGGGCGGCGCCGGCGGCGGAACCGCCTGCGCCGTGCTGACCGGTGCGGGGGCCGCGGCCGGCGGATTCACCGGCGCCGGCGCGGGCTCCGACTTCGGCATCGACGCCGGGACCGCCGCGGCCTGCACCGGAGCGGGCGGCTCGGCCTTGGGCGCCGCTGGCGCCGGAGCTGCGATCGGGGCGGCCGACGCCGTCTCGACAGGCGCCGTGGCCGGCTTGACGTCGACCGGCGCGGGCTTTTCTTCGGCGGGTGGTTTGTCGGCGATCGTGGTGACCGAGGGCGCCGCGGCCACGTCGACGTGCGCCGGCGGCGGCGCGACCACCGCCGGAGCGACTTCGGCGACCGGCGCGGCGGCGACGTGCGTCGTCTCGGCCGGCGCCGCGGAGGGCGTCTGGCCGACGACGACCGCGAGGCGTTCGCCGTCCGCCAGGAGCGCATGAGGCATCGGACGCGAGAGGTCGACGACGACGCGCGTCACGTACTCGGGAGTGGTCTGGAACTGAGAGATCCGAACGCGGGAAACGACGTCGTCCTTGACGGCGATCGTCCGCTGTTTGACCTCGTTCTTGACGCCGGCCAGGTCGATGACGATGCGCGGCGGATTCGCGAGCGCGAAGTCCTTGGCCGTGAACCAGCCGTCGCCGACCAGGAGGACCGCGACGTGACCGTCACGAGTCTCCGCGGACACGCTCTCGAGGGCGTGGGCGGCCTCACCCCGCACCGTCGGCGCGGGAGCGGAGACGACCTGGACGGCCGGCGCGGCCGGCGCAGCGGCCGCGGGCGTCGCGTCGGCGACGGCGAGCGGCGCCGACTCGACCGCGGGCACCGGCGCGGCCGGCGTCTCGGGTTCGGCCTCGGCCGTTTGCGTCGCCCCGGTGAAGGCGATCGCGAGACCCTGGCCGACCGAGCGCAGGTCCGCGTGCGCGTCGGGGTTGTGCGTGATGGAGAGGCGCGTAATCTTCTTGCCGAGCTCGTCGAGCTCTTCGAACTTCACGGAGTCGACGTAGCCGCCGACCTTCGGCGAGGCGACGTCCGAGGCGACCGAGACGTCGCGTAGGTCGACGACGAGCAGGTTCGGACGGGGTTCGTACGAGGTGTACAGAAGCGGCGCCGTCGCGGAAAGCACCAGGCGCGCCCCGTCGGCGTCCTCGTTGAAGGCGGCTCCGGTGATCTTTGCCGCGGCGGGGGCCGCGCTCGCGGCGGCCGTCGATGGCGCGGAGGGCGCCGGAGAGGTCGTCGGCGTCGAGGCGGCGGCGGTGTGCGTCGCCTGGCCCCCTGAGGAGCAGCCTACGGCCGCGGTCCACAGGAGCGCGAGCGCCGTGGCCGTCGCGGTCCCTCTGATTGTCCTTCGCATCGTTCCTCCCGTCGGGCGGAATTCCTTGATCACCGGCGTCTCACTGCTTGACCGTCGCGTTCAGCTGTTTGGTGATTTCCCGGAACGGCTTCACGCTCTGCGGGTCGTTGATGTTCTGACGAAACACCACTTCGTTCGGCGCCACGCGCACGACTTCGCCGTCGTACAGCAGGTCGCCCGCGCGGATGAGGTAGCTCTTGTTGTCGGTCGCGCGGATCTGGGCGACGTAGCCGGCCTTCGTCTTCCAGATGCCATGAACGACGAGGTCGTCGATCGAGATGCCGGCGATTCCCGGCGGCCGCTCGACCCCGCCCTTGTTCTGCTCGCGCACGAGGAGAGACCGGAACGGGTCGCGCCGGCCGGCCGGGTCGTACGAATAGTTGCGGCCGGCGAGCGCGGACTCCTCGCCTTCGATCATGGACTGGCCCGGCGATTCCGGAACCGGCGCGATGACGGCGCCGGGCTTCGTCGGCTGGGGCGCGGGCGTCGCCGCGGGAGCCTGAGCCGCAGCGGTCGCGGCGGTCAGCCCGAGAAGCAGAGCGGCGAGGGTCGTACGCGTCATTCGACCCCCTTGCCCTCGGCGCGTTCCTTCATGGTCTGCGCGCTCCGGGCAGCGGGCGGCGCGGGCTTGCCGGCGGCCGGCGCTGCCGCCGGCGGGTTGCCGCCGCCAGCGGTCGTCTGGCCGACGTCGTCGCCGGTGTAGATGAACGTCTTCGCGATGAAGTTGGCCCCGATCGACTTGCCCGGCACGTTGTCGAGCGCGTTGATCTTCAGATCTTCGACGTTGATGATGCGCGAGAAGCGGCTCATGCGGTCGAAGAAGAGCGCGAGGTTGTGGTACGTGCCCTGGATCTGAATGTCGATCGGCCACTCCGCGTAGAAGTCCTTCTGGACGAACTCACCCGGGGTGAACTTGAGCAGGGTGAAGTCGCCCTGGCGGGTGAGCGTCTCGATCCGCTTGATGAGCTCCTCGGTGTTGCGCTTGGACGGGAGGATCTGGAGGAGCTTGGAGAGCTCGAGCTCGAGCCGTTTGACCTCTTCGCGGAACTGCGAGAGTTTGCGCTCGGCCGCCCGGCCCTTCTGGATCTCCTGGTTCAGCCCCTCGAGCTCGGTGCGCTTGGCGGCGATCTGCTCGTTGAGCGGCTTGAACCACACGTAGTGGATCGCGCCCGCGAGCACGATGCCGAGGGCGAGGCCCACGCCAAGGGCGTAGTACCAGGGTTTCTCTTCGATGCTGATACCGAATACAGCCATGGCTACGCCCCCGGCTTCCCGGCCGCGGCGCGGCCTCGGGGGCCCCCGGGCTTGGGAGCCGTCGTGGACGGGGCTCCCGCCTCTCCGGGCGGCCGACCGTTGGTGAAGATGACCGTCATTTCCCAGTTGTAGATGCCCTGCGGCCCGGCCTCGCGGCCGAGGTTCTTGAACACGGGCTCGGCGAAGAACGGGCTCTTCTTGAGGTTCTCGAGGTACGTCGCCACGGCATTGGGCGAGAGGGTCTTGCCCTTGAGCGTCATCAGGTTCCCGGAGACCTGGAGCTCGGTCAGCCAGACGAGGTCGGGCAACGCCTTGGAGACTTCGTCCATCAGCCGGACCGGCCCGCGCTGGTTGGTCTTCAGGTTGTTGATGAGCGCGATCTTCTCTTCGAGGCTCTTCTTCTTGTCCTCGTAGCTCTTGACCTCGTCGATGATCGACTTCAGACGGGCGACTTCCTCGCGGGCCTTGCCGATCTCCTCGTCGAGATGGCGGCGCCTCGAGGTCAGAACGAGACCCATCGTCGCGATGTAGATGACTCCCAGGAGCAAGCCCCCGATGAGGATCAGGTTGTTGAGCTTCGCTCCGGTCGGAAGGGCCGGCCCCTTCTTCTTGGCGGCGGCCGCCCTGGCCTCGGTGAGGAGATTTATCCTGATCAAGCGGCTTCGTCCCCGACATGCCGGATCGCGAGCCCGACGGCCACGGCCAGGCTCGGCGCGTTCTCGGTCAGCCACTCGCCCGAGACCGACGCGCCCGCAACGTCGATCTGACGGAACGGGTTCAGGATCTCCACCGGGATCCCAAACCGTTCCTTCAGCTGCGCGTCGAGATTCACGACGCGCGAGGAACCTCCCGAGATGAAGAGCTGGTCGATCTTCTCGGTCGACGTGGTCGCCAGGAAGAAGTCGAACGTTTTCTGGAGCTCCTGTGCGAGGTCGTCGGAAACCGAGCGAAGGATCGGCAGGATGTCCTGCAGCGACTGGTCGCCCGATTTCTCGCCCTTCTTGAGGGCCTCGGCCTGGTCGAAGGAGAGGGAGAGCTGCTTCTGGATCGCGTCGGTGTACTGGTTGCCGCCGAAGGAGATGTCGCGCCAGAAGATCGTGTTCGAGCCGGACAGGATGTTCACGTTCGTCACCGAGGCGCCGATGTTGACCAGGGCCACCACGCGCCCGGGTTCGACCGGGTAGTTCGCTTCGTAGGCGTTCTGGAGAGCGAAGGCGTCGACGTCCACGAGAACCGGCGTCTTGCCGGCCTGGGTGATGACGCTCGTGTAGTCGGAGATCTTGTCCTTCTTGACCGCGACCAGCAGGACGTCCATGGTCTCCCCGCCCCCGGCCTCCAGCACGACGTAGTCGAGGTTGACGTCGTTGATGTCGAAGGGGACGTACTGCTCGGCTTCCCAGCGGATCGACTCGGCCAGCTCTTCCGGGGACATGGCCGGCAGGGAGATCTTCTTGATGATCACGGAGTGTCCCGACAGGGAGGTCCCGAAATCGGGGTTCCTCACGTTCAGGCCCGAAACCACCCGGTTGACCGTATCGACGACGAGGGAGGAGTCCATGATGGACCCGTCGACGATGGCCTCCGGAGAAAGGCTCTCCAGGCCCGTCTTTACAAGCCTGAACCCACCGGCCTTGGCGTCCTTAAGCTCGACGAGCTTGACTGCCGAGGATCCGATGTCCAGACCCACCAGATTCTTGGTCTTTCTGAACAACACGCTTCGCCCCACCGAAAAAAGAAAGACGGTTACGGGCTTTGACCTATGGTTATTTCGGCTGGTTGTCAGAATAGCAAAAGGTTTTTGCGTGGTCAAGACATCTGGCACGCTGAACCGTCCGGCGTGCAAAGACTTAAGCCGGATGGACAGGTGCAGGAAAGGAAGGCCAGCTGTTCTTTTCTTGCGTCGCAAAATGAACCGGTATAGGCTTCGCGGGTTTTTTGGCCGCAACGGTTGAAGCGAGGAGACCCATGGCCCAGCACTGCGAGTTCTGCGGAAAGACGCCGATGAGCGGCCACCGAATCAGCCACGCGCACAACGTGTCGAACCGGAAGTGGCATCTGAACCTGAAAACGGTCCGCGCCGTCGTCGACGGCCGGTCGCGGAAGGTGTCCGCCTGCACGCGGTGCATCCGGTCCGGCAAGATCACGAAGGCCTCGCCGCGCAAGAAGCCGGCGGCGTAAAGAGCAGCTCAGGCCGCGTCAGTCACGGTGGGAGCGGCAGCCCGCCAGTCCCGCGGCGCTTGGAGTCGCAGACCTGACCCCGAGCACGGCTACTCTCGTTCCCCCGCCCGCGGGACGTTGTACTTCCGGATCACGTCCCGCACGCCCCCGACCGAGCGGATGCGGCCGAGGATCTTCTCGAGCTGCTTCATGTCGGACGTCTCGAGCGACACGCTGACGTAGCCTTCCCGGGCTTCTCCGACGCGCGCCTCGATCCGGCGGATGTTCGAACCCTCGCCGGCGATGGCCTGGGTGACGGCCGCGAGCAGGCCCGGCCGGTCCTCCGCCACGACCTCGAGCTCGATCGCGTAGGACGATTTCTTCTCCCCCGCCCAGGCCACGTCGATGCGGCGCTCGGGGTCGTAGAGCAGGTTCTTGACGTTCGGGCAGTTTTCGGAGTGCACCGAGACGCCCCGGCCGCGCGTGATGTACCCCACGATCTTCTCGCCGGGCACCGGATTGCAGCACTTGGCGAGCGACGCGAGCAGGTCGTTGTGCCCTACGACGACGATGTCCGGCACCCCGAAAGGCAGGATCTTGCGGACGACGCGCGAGACCGCCGACTCCTTCTTCTCCGGCTCCGTCCGCGCGAGCTCCTCGGCCGGCACGAACCGCTCGAGGGCGGCGCGGGGAGCGAGCTTGCCGTAGCCGATCGCCGCGTAGAGGTCGTCGGGCTTCGTGAAGCCCCACTGGGCGAGCTCGCGGGTCAGGCTGCCCTCGGCCTCGAGCTTCTTGACCGTCCGGCGGTACTTCTTCAACTCGCGCTCGAGCAGCCGGCGGCCGAGCTCGACCGCCTGGCGCTTCTCCTCCTCGTGGATGAAGTGGCGGATCTTGTGCCGGGCGCGGCTGGTGACGACCGACGAGAGCCAATCCCGCGACGGGACCTGGTTCGGGGCCGTCATGATCTCGACGATGTCGCCGTTGGAAAGGGCGGTCCGGAGCGGCACGAGCTTTCCGTTGACCCGCGCCCCGACGCACCGGTGCCCCACGTCCGTGTGGACGCGGTACGCGAAGTCGATCGGCGTGGCGCCCCGCGGAAACGCGAACACCTCGCCCTTGGGCGTGAACGTGTAGACCTCGTCGGGATAGAGGTCGACCTTCAGCGACGACAGGAACTGGCGGGGGTCGGAGACCTCGCTCTGCCAGTCCACGAGCTGCCGCAGCCACTGGAACCGGGCGTCGTCGGCATGGGGGCCGATGCGGCCTTCCTTGTACTTCCAGTGCGCCGCGATGCCGCGCTCGGCGATCAGGTCCATCTCGCGCGTCCGGATCTGGATCTCGAAGGGCTGCCCGGTTTCCCCCATGACCGTCGTGTGGAGGGACTGGTAGAAGTTGGGCTTGGGCATGGCGATGTAGTCCTTGATCCGTCCGGGCACCGGCCGCCAGAGCTGGTGGACCATGCCGAGGGCCTCGTAGCAGTCGCGGGTCTCGCCGACGACGATGCGGAAGGCCAGGATGTCGTAGAGCTGCGCGGCGTCGACGCCGGTGCGCTTCATCTTCGACCAGATCGAGTAGTAGCGCTTCATCCGGCCGGAGACGTCGGCGGAGATGTCGGCGTCGGAGAGCCGCGCCTCGATCCGGCGCCGGACGTCGGAGACCATCCCCTCCGACACCTTCATCCGCCGCGCGACCTCGCGGGCGACACGCTCGTGCTCCTCGGGCTCCAGGTACAGGAACGCGAGGTCCTCGAGCTCGCCCTTGACGCTCCCCATGCCGAGCCGGTGGGCGATGGGCGCGTAGATGTCGAGCGTCTCGCGGGCGATCTCCCGGCGCTTGCCCTCCGGGAGAAAACCGAGCGTGCGCATGTTGTGGAGGCGGTCGGCGAGCTTGACCATCACGACCCGGAGGTCGGAGACCATCGCCAGGATCATCTTGCGGAAGGTCTCGGCCTGCTCCTCCTCCCGCGAAACGTAGGAGAACTTGCCGATCTTCGTCAGCCCGTCCACGAGCTCCGCGACCTCGCCGCCGAACTGACCGGCGATCGCCTCCCGCGTCGTGAGCGTGTCCTCGAGCACGTCGTGGAGGAGGCCCACGACGATCGAGACGTCGTCGGCCTTCAGGTCCGCCAGGATCGCGGCGACGTTCAGGGGGTGCACGAGGTACGGCTCGCCCGACCGGCGGACCTGGCCGCGGTGCTCCCGCGCCGAGAAGACGTAGGCCCGGCGCAGGAGGTCCTGGTCCGAACCCGGGTTGTACGCCTCGACCTTCTCGAGGATCTCCTCGAAGTGGATCACGACCCGCTCAGGGTAGCGCGGAAGGCCGCCCCTGTCAGCTGCGGGCGCGAAGCCCCGTCGTCAACGGCGCTTGGAGTTCTTCTTGGAGCCCTGGGCCGGCGCGGCCGGGGCGGGCGCCGCCGGGACGGCCGCCGCGGCCGGGACGACGGCGAGCTTCCGGCGGCTCTTGAAGTCCTTCCAGATGACGACGATCGGCGCCGCGACGTAGATCGAGGAGTACGTGCCGATGACGATCCCGATGATCAGCGTCAGGGCGAACGTGTGGAGCACCTCGCCGCCGAGGAAGAAGAGGGCCAGGACGACCAGCATGGTCGCGCCCGCCGTCAGGATCGTCCGCGACAGCGTCTGGTTGATCGAGCGGTTGATGACCGACTCGAGGGACTCCTTCTTGGGCGTCTTCTGGTTCTCGCGAACGCGGTCGTAGACGACCACCGTGTCGTTCATCGAGTAGCCCACCAGGGTCAGCAGCGCCGCCACGACGACCAGGTTGAACTCCCGCCCGAAGAGCGCGAGGAGGCCGACGGTGATGAGCGTGTCGTGGATGAGCGCGACCACCGCGCCGACGCCGAAGGGCAGCGACCGGAACCGGAAAGCGACGTAGGCGAGCATGCCGATCGACGACCAGATGACCGCCAGCAGCGCTTTCTTCTGCAGGTCCGCGCCGACCTGGGGGCCCACGTTCTCCGCCGAGAGCAGCACGAAGGGGCCGGTGTAGCCGTTGCCCTGGAGCCAGGTCTTGACCGGGGCCGACACGCCGTCGACCGAGGCAACGTCCGCCGGCGACTTGAAGAGGCCGAGGCTCGAGCGTCGGGCGATCACGCGCTCAGCCGCCTGGGTGTAGTAGTCCCCGGCGTTGACGTCACTGCGTCCCGCCATCTTGTCCGGGTCGGCCGCCGCCAGGCGCGCGCCGAGCGTGGCTTTCCCCTCGGCATTGAGGTCGATCTTCGACGGATCGGTGGGCGACTCCAGGCCCTGCCGCAGCGTCCGGAGCACGTCCCCGGCCACGTCGCGGCCTTCCTTCTTCTGCTGCTGGACGCGTATCAGAACCTCGTTCTTCTCCGCCCCCTCGTAACGCTGGATGCCGATCTCGCCGAGGCCGGCGCCGTCGAGCACCTTGCGCAGGCGGTCGACGTCGGGCCGCTCGGCGAACCGCACGGCGATCGCGGTGCCGCCCGAGAAGTCGATCCCGAACTTCAGCCCCTTCTGGACGAAGATCGTGACCAACCCCAGAGCGATCAGCGCCCAGGAGGCGCCGATGGCCCACCATTTGTACTTCAGAAAGTCGATGTTGGTCTGACGAAAGAATTCCATCGCGTTCTCTATATCTCTCTAAATCGAGATCGAGTCGATGTGCTGGCGCCGGCCGTACTCGACCTCGAAAATCGTGTGCGACACGAAGACCGCCGTGAACATGGAGATGAGCAGACCGATGATCAGCGTCACGGCGAACCCCTTGACCGGACCGGTGCCGAACTGCAGCAGGAACAGGGCCGAGATGATCGTGGTCGCGTGCGTGTCGACGATCGTCGCAAACGCCTTGGAGAAGCCGTTCTCGATCGCGGCCTTGGGCGCGCGGCCGTTGCGGAGCTCCTCGCGGATGCGTTCGAAGACGAGCACGTTCGAGTCGACCGCCATACCGATCGTCAGGATGAAGCCCGCGATGCCCGGCAGCGTCAGCGTCGCTTCGAAGAGCGACATCGCCGCCGCGAGGAGGAGCGCGTTCAGGATCAGCGCGACGACCGCGTTCAGGCCCGCGCGACGGTAGTAGACGAGCATCGCCACGAAGACGAGGAGCGCGCCGGCCACCGAGGCCGTGATGCCCTTCTTGATCGAGTCGAGCCCGAGCGACGGCCCGACGGTCCGCTCCTCCAGGTACACCAGGCCGGCCGGCAGCGCGCCGGCCCGGAGGACGAGGGCGAGGTCGTTGGCCTCCTCCGGCGAGAAGCTGCCCTCGATGACGCCCGTCTCGGTGATCCGGTCCTTGATGCTGGGGGCCGACTGGACGCGGTTGTCGAGGACGATCGCCAGGCGCTTGCCGATGTTCGCGCCGGTCGCGTCGCCGAATTTCGTCGAGCCGGTGGCCGTCAGAAAGAACGTGACCGAGTGCGAGCCGAACTGGCCCTGCGTCGGCCGGGCGTTCTTCAGGTCGCGGCCGGTGATGACGGCCTGCTTGCGCACGATGTAGAACGCCTTGTCGCGGCTGCCCGACTCGGCCTTCGCCTCGACGAGCTTGAACTGCGGCGGGATCACGCCGCCCGGGTAGGTCGACTTCAGCGCCGCGTCCGAGGCGGGCCCCGACTCGACGAGCGACAGCTCGAGAAACGCCGTGTTCTTGATCAGGTCCTTGACGCGCTTGGGATCGTCGATGCCCGGCAGCTGGACGAGGAT
Source organism: Thermoanaerobaculia bacterium (assembly GCA_035500755.1). Classification (GTDB taxonomy): domain Bacteria; phylum Acidobacteriota; class Thermoanaerobaculia; order UBA5066; family Gp7-AA6; genus DAHUXD01. The sequence continues at coordinate 40,475 of DATJXB010000076.1, forward strand.
CCGGTCCGCGCCCTCGCGGGCGATCAGCGGTTCGGCGACGCCGAACTCGTCGACGCGGTTGCGGATCGTCTCGACGGCCTGGGAGACGGCGTTGTCTTCCATCTGGCGCCTCGCCGGGTCCTTCAAGACGAAGGTCCACTTGCCGCCGCCCGTCGAGTAGTTCCAGTCGGGCAGGTAGCGCTTGACGGCTTCGTCCAGCTTGGTCGTGTCGGTCTGGGCGGAGACGGCCACGGCAAACGACGTGTCGGTCGGCAGCTCGACGGCGCCCAGCCCCGCGTCCTTGGCCTGGTTCTTGAGCGTCTCGACGGCGTCGTCGCGCTCGGCCTTGAGCGCGTCGGCCGTGTTGACCTGCAGCACCAGGTGGATGCCGCCCCGCAGGTCGAGGCCGAGCTTGATCGCGCTCTTCATCGCGTCCTTCAGCGACGGGCCGCCCGGAGCGGTTCCCCACTCCTTGCGGGCATGCCCGTAACCCATCATCACGTAGCCGGCGACGGCACCCACGACCACCAGGACGATCAGGAGCACACGCCAGCGGAGCTTCTTCGTCAACTCCCCCTCCCAAAAAGAACGCCGGAGTCTACCGGAACGGGCTCCGACTTACCAGCGGCCCGGACCGACTCTAACTTCCGGGGGTGGTGGGGGTTGAGTCCGGGTCCGAGGCCTTGCCGCCGATGGCGCTGCGGAGAACCTTGATCTTGGTCCCGTTGTCCGAGATCTGGAGGATCAGGATTCCGTTCTTCTCGTCCATCGCCGCGATCGTCCCGTAGATGCCGCCGCTGGTGATGACTTCCTCGCCCTTCTTCAACGATGCGAGCATCTCCTGAGCCCGCTTCTGCTTCTTGCGCATCGGCGCGATCAGCAGGAAGTAGAAGATGACGAAAATGAAGATCATCGGGAGGAACTGCACGAGTCCTCCCGCGGCGCCTCCGGGGGCGGGGGCGGTCTGAAGCAACTGCGTCAACATAGGCGGCGGATCATATCAACGGCCCGCCGCTATTGAGGCTTGGAGAACGGCAGGGGCTCGACTCGCGCCGGCATCGCCTTTCGCGTGGACTCGGCCCGCTCCCAGTAACGCAGGAAGTTCTCGCCGAGGACCCCGAGGACCTCCTCGTCCGAGTGGCCCCGGCGCAGGAGCTCCTCGGTGATCTTCGGCAGCTTCGAGACGTCCTCGAGACCCTTCGGCGGATCCTCGATGCCGTCGAAATCGGAGCCGAGGCCGGCCGCCTGCGGCCCCCCGACCTTCATCACGTGCTCGATGTGGTCCACGACGGCGGTCCAGTCGGCGTCGGGATACTTCACCGTCGCGAGGAGCGTCGCGATGGCCGCGTCGCGCGCCACGGGGTCGTCCTTGAAGCGCGCCCGCGCCTCGGCGACCTTCGGCTGGAGGGCCGCCTTCGCCGCGACGTAGGCGTCGATCGACTTCTGGTCGAGGAAGAGGGAGCTGAAATTGACCATGACGACGCCGCCCGACTTCGCGATCGCGCGGATCTGGTCGTCGGTCACGTTGCGCGGCATGTTCGCGAGGGCCCGGCACGACGAGTGCGAGGCGAAGACCGGAGCCTTCGACGACGCGATCGCGTCGGCCATCGTCTTGTCGCTCACGTGCGAGACGTCGACGAGGATCCCGAGCCGGTTCATTTCGAGGACGACCTCGCGTCCGAATTCCGTGAGCCCGCCGTGGACCGCGGGCTTTTTCGGGTCGTACGGGTCGGCGCCGAAGAAGGAACCCGCGGAGTCGGCCCAGCCGTTCGTGTTGGTGTGGGTCAAGGTCATGTAGCGCACGCCGAGGCGCTGATAGGCCGAGAGGGCGCCGAGCGAGTCTTCGATCGCGTGGCCGCCTTCGATGCCGATCAGCACCGCGATCCTGCCGTCCTTCTTGGCCTGCCGGATGCCGGCGACCGAATCGGCGAAGACCAGGTCCGCCGGGTGGGCTTCGACGAGGCGGTGGATCAGGTCGATGAACTCGAGCGCCTTCTTCGCCGAGCCGCCGGCCATGGCGAAGTCGGCGTCGACGTAGGCCGCGAGGAAAGGCGCCGTGACGCCCCCTTCGCGCCAGCGCGGGATGTCCACGTGGAGCGTCGCGCCGCGGACGGCGAGGTCCTCCCACTTCTTCTGGAGCGTCTCGGGAACGTCCTCGTGCGTGTCGACGACGATCGCGCTCCGATGGAGACGCAGCGCCCGCTCGTGAAGGTCCTCGCCGGACACGGGACGAGCCGCCGCCGCCGCGGCGAGGAGCCAGGCCGCTTTCTTCATGCGCGAGAGGCTATCCCAGCCCGGTCCGCGCCCGACGCGGGGACGGCGCTATGGCACCGCGCAGGGCGCGCCCGCCGCGACCCAGGTCTTGAACGCGGCGACGAAGTCGGCGTGCGCGACCGGCACCGGGGCCCGGCCGGTCCCCGGGCTCCAGCCCCAGAGGACGAGCTTGTCCTCCGACACGTGCGTCTCGAGCGCCGCAAACGAGCGTCCCCCGTTTCTTTTCGGGTCCTTCAGCGTGCGGCACAGGTCGCCCGACGAGAGGCCGATGAAGACCATCTTCTGGTCGGGCGGCGGCAGGTGCCAGTTCGGGGCGCCCGGCGGCGCGTGGGGGCCGTAGCTCTCCGGAGGGTTCGCCGTCCCGTGGCAGGTCGTGCACGCGAGGCCCGCGGCGCCCTTGCCCTGCTCGCCCCGCTGCACGTTCATCGCGTGCGGCAGCCCCGCGTCGAACTGCAAGGGCGCGTCGCCGGGGATGTGGCAGTTCTGGCAGCGCGCGTTCTGCAGCACGGCGCGCACGGTCTCGAAGGCGGCGAGGCCGTCCTTCTCGGAGACGCCGGGGGGCGGCGCGGCGGCGGGGCGCGACGCCGCAGCGGCCGCCGCGCCGAAGAGGCCCAGAACCAGAGCCGCCCGCCTCACGCGAGCCTCAGCGGCAGCTGGCGCAGGCGTTTCCCCGTCGCCGCGAAAACGGCGTTGGCGACGGCCGGCGCGATCGGCGGCGTGCCGGGCTCGCCGATCCCGCCCGACTTCTCGGCGCTGTCGACGATGTGGACCTCGACGTTCGGCATCTCGTTCATCCGCAGGACCGGGTAGTCGTCGAAGTTGCCCTGGACGACGCGCCCTTCCTTGAGGGTGATCTCGCCGTAGAGCGCGGCCGACAGACCGTACACGACGGCCGATTCGATCTGGGCGCGGATCCCGGCGGGGTTGATCGCGATGCCGCAGTCCACGGCGCAGACGACGCGGTGGACGCGGATCTTTCCCTTGTCGACCGAGACGTCGGCGACCTCGGCGACGTAGCTTTCGAAGGAGTGGTGCACCGCGACGCCCCGGTGCTGGCCGGCGGGCGGCGGCGGTCCGGCCTTCGCGACCGCGTGCTCGAGGACGCCCAGGTGGCGCGGCGAGCCGGCGAGGAGCTCGCGCCGGTACGCGACGGGGTCCTTGCCCGCCGCGGCGGCGAGAGCGTCCACCATCGTCTCCATCACGAAGGCCGTGTGCGTGTGGCCGACGGAGCGCCACCACAGCACCGGCACCGCCGACCGGGTCGTGTGCAGGCCGACGAAGTGGTGCGGCGTCCCGGCGATGTACGGAGAATCCACGACGCCCTCGACCGAGGTCTCGTCGATACCCTCCTTGATCATCGCGGCAAACGGCGAACCGTCGAGGATCGACTGGCCCACGATCTGCTGGATCCAGGCGAGAGGCTTCCCGTTCTCGCCGAGGCCGACGCGCACGGAGTGCGCCCACATCGGGCGGTAGTACCCGCCCCGCAGGTCGTCCTCGCGGGTCCAGACCACTTTCACCGGGACGCCGGCGGCTTTCGCCACGTGGACCGCCTCGGCGACGAAGTCGTTGTTCGGGTTGGCGCGCCGGCCGAACCCGCCGCCGAGGAACGTCGTGTGCAGCTCGACCTGCTCGGGCTTGACGCCCGCGATTTTCGCCGCCGCCATCTGGTCGCCGGTCTGGAACTGCGTTCCGGTCCAGATCTCACACTTGCCGGGCGACAGCCGCACCGCGCAGTTGAGCGGCTCCATCGTCGCGTGGGCGAGGAACGGAAACTCGTAGCTCGCTTCCACGGTGTTCTTGACGGACGCGAGCGCGAGGCCCGGATTTCCGCGCGCGGCCGCGCGCGCGCCGCTCGTGGCGGCGAGCGCCGCGTACTGCTTCTTCATTTCCGGCGTGTCGAGCGCGGCGCCCTCGCCGAGATCCCAGTCGACCTCGAGCGCCTCGCGTCCGAGCTTCGCCGCCCAGAAGTGGTCCGCCACCACCGCGACGCCCGACGGCACTTCGACGACCGCCCGCACGCCGGGAACGGCCTTCGCCTTCTCGGCGCGGAACGCGCGGACCTTGCCGCGGAAGACCGGCGGCCGCGCCACGAGCGCCGTCTTCATGTCCGGCTCGTGCACGTCGATGCCGAACCGGGCGGCGCCGGTGACCTTCTGCGGCGAGTCGAGACGCTGGGTCGGCTTGCCGAGGATCTTCCAGTCCTTGCGGTCCTTGAGGGTCACCGCCGCGGGCGGCGTCTGCGCCTCGGCCGCTTTCGCGAGCGATCCGAAAGACGCGCGGCGGGTGCCCGACACGACGAACCCGTTCTCGGCGTGGCAGGTCGTCGGGGCCACCTTCCACTGCGCCGCGGCGGCCGCGATCAGCATCGCGCGCGCCATCGCGCCGACCTGGCGGTAGCGGTCGTATTCCGAGTACGTCGAGCTCGACCCGCCCGTCATCTGCGCGCCGAAGCCCGTGTGCGCGTACACGGGTGCCGCGGGCGCCGTCTCGACGCGGATCTTCGACCAGTCGCATTCGAGCTCCTCGGCGATCAGCATCGGCAGCGTCGTCCAGACCCCCTGCCCCATCTCCGAGTGCGCGAGGATCACCGTGACGGTGTCGTCCTCCCCGATCCGCAGGAACGCGTTCGGTGGCGGCAGCGGCTTCGGCGCCGCCGGCCGCGTGGCGCCCGCCTCCTGCAGCCCGAGCAGGCGCGACTTGGGCGCCACGACGAACCCGATCACGAGACCGGTCGACGTCGTCAGGAACCGGCGCCGCGAGTACCCGCCCCCCGCGCTCACGCCCGGCCTCCGGCGAGGGCCGGGAGCGTCGACGCCAGGTGCACGGCCTGGCGGATCCGCTGGTACGTCCCGCACCGGCACAGGCTCGCGGAGAGCGCCGCGTCGATGTCGGCGTCGGTCGGGTTCGGAACGGTCTTCAGGAGCGCCGCCGCGGCCATGATCTGCCCCGGCTGGCAGTAGCCGCACTGCACGACGTCGGCTTCGATCCACGCGCGCTGCACGGGATGGAGCCCGGCGCTGCCCGCCGCGAGGCCCTCGATCGTCGTCACCGCGCGGCCCTTCACCTCCGAAACCGGCAGCACGCACGAGCGGTGCGCCTCGCCGTCGAGGTGGATCGTGCACGCGCCGCACTGCGCGATGCCGCAGCCGTACTTCGTGCCGGTGAGCCCCAGCAGGTCGCGCAGGACCCAGAGCAGCGGCATGTCGGCCGGGGCGTCGACCTCCCGAACCTGTCCGTTCACGTTCAATTTCACGGTTTCGTCCTTTCGACCGAATTAGAGGCGCGCGGCGCGCTCCGATTCAAGCGCCTTCCGGGATTTTCTCTTCCGGCGGCGCCGACAGCTCCGGGAGCCGGCCGGCCTCGAGCGCCTCCCGGATCGTCCGCATCCACGCGAGGTAGAAGTGCACGTTGTGCAGGGAGAGCAGCATCGGGGCCGAGAAATCCTTGAGCACGAAGAGATTGCGCAAATAGGCGCGGCTGTGTCGCGCGCAGACCGGGCAGCCGCACGAGCCATCGAGCGGGGAAAGGTCGTCCTTGAAGCGCTCGTGCTTGATCGCGATCTCGCCCCGCGCCGTGTACGCGTGGCCCATCCGGCCGTTGCGGGTGGGCAGCACACAGTCGAAGAGGTCGACGCCCGCGCGCACGGAGGCGAGGAGATCCGCCGGCGTGCCCACGCCCATCAGATAACGCGGCTTCTCTTCGGGCAGCAGCGGCGCGGTCGCCGCGGTGACGGCACGGATCGCGTCCTTCGATTCGCCGACCGCGACCCCCCCGATCGCGTAGCCCGGAAAGTCGAGCGCGGCGAGCTCGGCCGCGCTGCGGCGGCGCAGGTCCTGGTGCGTCCCGCCCTGGACGATTCCGAAGAGAAGCCCCGGACCGCCGTAGGCCCGCTTCGAGCGCTCCGCCCAGGCGAGCGTGAGGCGGCACGCGTCCTCGACCTCGGCGCGCTCGGCGGGAAACGCCGGACAGACGTCGAGCGCCATCGCCACGTCGACGCCGAACCCGGACTGCAGCTCCATTGCGAGCTCGGGCGTCAGAAAGTGTTTCGTGCCGTCCTCCGGCGCGCGAAACTCCACGCCCTCCTCCGTGATCCGCCGGCGGCCCGCGAGGCTCATCACCTGGAAGCCGCCGGAGTCGGTGAGGATCGCGCGTGGCCAGCCGACGAACGCGTGCAGGCCGCCGGCGCGCCGGATGAGGGAAAGGCCCGGCCGCGCCATCAGGTGATACGTGTTCGCGAGCACGACGCGGCAGTCCCACGCCTCGAGGCGGTCGAACGCGACGCCCTTGACGGCGCCGCGCGTTCCCACGGGCATGAAGCAGGGCGTCTCGATCGCCGCGTGGTTCGTCGGCAGACGCCCGCGCCGGGCTGCCGAGGCGGAGTCGCGCGCCAGAACCTCGAACACGCCCGCTCGACTCGACGACCTTAGAAATGCACCTTGACCGAGGCGGCCCCGCCGAGCATCTCGCGGTCGGGGTTCTTGTAGTTGAACCCGCCCGTCGGACCCCAGACGGCCGAGACGTCGACGGAAACGATGGGGATCCCGAACCCGACGCCGGCCGTGTAGACCCACGTCGGGTTCACCGCGGCGAGGTCGCGCGTGGCGCCGACGCGGAGCGCGAAGAGCGGGATCTTCCCTTCGACGCCGAGCGACACCTGCTGGCTCTGCACGCCGGGCGCGAGCGTCTCGCTCTTGATGAAGTCGCCGTCGGCCGCGATCGACAGGAACGGCAGCGGGTCGACCGACACGCCGCCGCGGACCTGGCGCGGCAGCGGGACGGTTCCGGGGCTGCCGGGCACGTCGGCCACGTCGAAGTGGGGCTGGTTGAGGGACGTGCCGACGACGCCGACCTTGACGATGCCGAGGTTGAGCCGCGCCCCGAGGTCGAAGGCGAATTCGTTCGTCGTCCGGTCGTTCTCCTGGAACGCGTCGTGGATCAGCTCCGAAAGGTCCTTGCCCTGGCAGGAGAGGTCGCCCGCGATGCCGCACGCGGCGAAATAGGTCACGCCCGACACGTAGCGCGCCGCGCCGCCGACCTCGAGCATGCCTCCGAGGAAGGCGTGGCCGTACGCCAGGCGGACTTCGCGCGCCGAGAGGCCCACGAGGTAGAGACCCGTCGTGTTGTACGCGAGCCCGTTGTCCGGCCCGCCGCCCGGCACGACGTGCTGGAGATCGACGACCGGGTAGATACCGGCGTAGGGAACGTCGCCGATCGACAGCGCGAATCCTTTGTAGGACGCCACCAGGCCGACGGTGCCCGACGAGACGACGGCCGTGCCCGGGCGCGCCAGGTTCGCGATCCCCGCCAGCGCCACCGGCACGAGGTCGGGGCGGTCGCCCGCGACGATCGCGTCCCAGGGCAGGTCGGTCAGGCCCGTGATGGTCCCGACCAGGTTGTTGCGGTTCTGCGCGGTGGCGCCGGCGAGGAGCTGGAAGTTCCAGCCCGTCAGGCTCGCGAGCGCCGCCGGGTTCACCCAGGCCGCCGAGTTGTCGGCGACGGCCGCCACCGCGGCGCCGCCCATGCCGGTTTCGCGGGCTCCGGCCCACGGAAACTGGGCCGAGGCGGGACGGGCGGAGGCGAGAAGGAGGACTCCGGCGACGACGAGGAGGGAGCGAAAACGACGCGACATCCGAGGCCCGATCTTAGCATCCGCAATCGGTTGACCCTTCCGGGGTCGCGTGCTAGGTTTGGCCGCCTTTCGAGGGGGAGATGGCGGATCTCGGAAAAAAGTACGACTGCTTCAACTGTCACACGAAGTTCTACAACCTCGGCAAGCCCGAGGCGATCTGTCCCAAGTGCGGCGCGAATCAGAAGAACGCCAAGTCCGACGACGCGCCGCCGCCGGTGCCGCGACCGCCGCGCCGCTCGGCGCTCCTCGAGACGATCCCGGACGAGAACCCTCCGGAGTTCGGCGACGAGCCTCCGGCGGAGCCCGAGGAGGCGGACCTCGACGACGACGAGCTCGAAGAAGGCGAAGAGCCGACCGAGAAGGAAGAAGAAGAAGAGTACTAGGGCCGCGCCCGCCGGCGCGCTCGCGTACCTCGGCCTCGGCTCCAATCGCGGCGGGCCGCGCTCCCGCATCGAGAGCGCGCTCCGCGAGTTGTCCGGCTCCCTGCCGGTCCTCGCCGTCTCGTCGTTCTACCGGACCGAGCCCGTCGGCTTTTCCGCGCAGCCCGACTTCTGGAACGCCGTCGCGGCCGTGCGCTGGAGCGGCACTCCCGAAGCTCTGCTGCGGCTGACCCAGGCGGTCGAGAAAGCGGTCGGCCGCACGCCGACCTTCCGCAACGGCCCGCGTGAAATCGACGTGGACGTGCTCGACCTCGGCGGCCGCGTCCGGCGCCGGCCGGACCCGATCCTGCCCCACCCCGGCCTCGCGACGCGGCGCTTCGTGCTCGCGCCGCTCTCCGAGATCGCGCCGCGCTGGCGGCACCCCGTTTCGGGAAAGACGGCCGCGGCGCTCCTGTCCCGGCTGCCGGAGCGCCCGGCGGCGAGGCGTCTTACTTCCAGTCCGCGAGGTTTTTCCGGGCGAGCTCCTGCATCGTCAGCTCCTCGACGAGGCGCTGCGGCGACGGCGCGTCGGCGACGACGCCTTCCTCGAGCGCCACGGCCTCGGCCTGCTCCTTCGCGTCGCCCCGGTGGAGGGCCTCGGCGAGGAAGTGGCGGTTCGCGAAGTTCCGCGCGTTGACGCCCATGGCCAGGCGCAGGTACTTCAGGGCGTCGTCGCGGGAGACCCAGCCGGTGATGAACGGGATCCACGGCGCCTGGTCGTTCAGGCGCCCGTAGATCCGGTAGCCGCCGCCTTCCTCGAACACGGGGTCGAGGCCGATGACGGTCAGCCCGTACGAGCGGATCTTGTCGGCCACGCCCTTGCGGGCGGCTTCGACCTTGCCGACCGTGAACGCCCACTGGCCCAGGCACGCCGACGCCCAGTAGTAGGTCGGCGCCGCGTCCGTGCGGTCCTTCAGCGCTCCCGCCAGGGTCTCGGGGCCGAACTCGATGAAGCCCTTGATCCCCTTCTCCTCCAGGCTCGAGCCGAGGATCGAGATCGCGTCGTCGCCGATGCGCCGCGCCTTCTCGAAAACGGCCCTCTTCGAGTCCTCGTCGAGGCCCGTGTACGCGCCTTTGAAGTAGAGCGCGCGCATCAGCTTCCAGCGCGCCTCGACGAAGTGCGGGTCGGCCGTGGCCTTGTCGTAGTCGGCGATGGCCTCGTTGATCGGACCGGCGCTCGCCTTGATCCCGACGCGCCCTTCCTGCCGCCGCAGATACCACCGGTCGCCTTCGGCCACGAGCGGATTGACCTTGTAGCCCTGCGGCTGGTCGGTGAACGAGGGCGGATTCTGCGGCTGCTGGGCGAGCGCCGCCGCGCTCGCGAGGACGAGAACGGCGGCGCCGGGAATCTTCATGGCGAAAGTGTACACGCAGCGCCGCCGCGCTAGACTCGCGCCGGAGGCGCCGCCATGACCGACGAGAAGACCGTGGCCGTCAAGATGACGATCGACGAGAGCACCGCGCAGGGGCACTACGCCAACTTTGCGAACATCCTGCACAACCCGACCGAGTTCGTCTTCGACTTCGGCCGCACCGTCCCGGGGCGTCCCGACGTCAAGGTCGTCAGCCGGATCCTCACGACGCCGTTTCACGCGCGGCAGTTTCTCCGCGCGCTGCAGCAGAACGTCGAGCTCTACGAGCGGCAGTACGGCCCGATCCGCTCGGATTTCCAGACGCCGCTCCTCGAGACGACCGACACGCCGACGAACTGACCCCGGAGCGGACGCCGTCAGCCCCGGACGACCACCCCGCCGCCGACGACGACGTCGCCGTCGTAGAAGACGCACGACTGGCCCGGCGTGACGGCGCGCACCGGAACGTCGAAGACGACGCGCGCGGTGCCGCCTTCGCCGGGCACGACCAGGGCCGGGACTTCGGGCGCGCGGTGGCGGACGCGCGCGCCGACCCGGCGAGGCCGGGTCTCATCGCCGTCGAGAAAGCGGACGTTTCGGAGCGCGGCCTCGGCGGTCTCGAGGGCGCGCTCGGGGCCGACGACGACGCGGTTGGAGGGCGCGTCGACCTCGAGGACGTACAGTCGCTCCGAGGCCGCGACGCCGAGCCCCCGGCGCTGGCCGATGGTGAAACGGAAGTGCCCCGCGTGCGTTCCCAGGCGCGCGCCGCGCGCGTCCTCGATGGCGCCCGCGGACGGGGGCGCGCCGAGACCGAGCCCGCCGGCGTGGGCCGCGACGAAATCGCCCGCGCTCGTCCCGACCGGCACGAAGCAGATCTCCTGGCTCTCCTCTTTGTCCGCGGTCGGAAGCGCCGCGCGCCGCGCGTGGGCGCGGACCGCCGCCTTGGTCAGGCCGCCCACCGGGAAGCGCGCCGCGGCGAGCTGCTCGCGCGTCAGGTCGTAGAGGAAGTAGGACTGGTCCTTGTCGGGGTCGCTCCCCTTCAGGAGCGCCGGGAGCGCGTCCGGACCCCGTCTCTCGACCCGCACGTAGTGCCCCGTCGCCACGGCCTCGCACCCGAGGCCGCGCGCGCGGTCCCAGAGGGTCGCGAACTTGACCTTCGTGTTGCAGTCGCTGCACGGGATCGGCGTGTCGCCGCCGAGGTACGACGCGACGAACGGGCGGACGACGTCCCGGCGGAACTCCTCCTCGAGGTTGAGCACGTAGTGGCGGATCCCGAGGGCCCACGCCACGCGCCGGGCGTCGGCGAGGTCGTCGAGCGTGCAGCAGCGCCCCGTCCGGCCGGCCTCGCCCGAGTGGTCCCAGAGCTGCATCGACAGGCCGACCACCTCGTGGCCCGCCTCTTTCAGCAGCAGCGCGGCGACCGAGGAGTCGACCCCGCCCGACATGGCGACGGCAATGCGCATGGGGCGCTAGCCTAATCCAGGCTCAGCCGGCCGCCGTCACGATCAGCATCAGCGTCGAGCCGCCGATCGTGAACTCGCCCTGGTTCTCGAGCGGCGCTTCGTCGACCGGCGCGTCGCCCACGAGCGTCCCGTTGGCCGAGCCGAGGTCGACCAGCGTGATGCGGTCCCCGGCGACCTCGATCGCGGCGTGGTGGCGCGACACCTCGGGGTCCTCGAGCGCCACGTCCACGTCCTCACGGCCGAGGACCACCCGCGGCTTCTCGATCACGAACATGCGGCCGGCGTCGGGGCCGGCGATGACGGCGAGCGACAACTTCACGTTCGCCGGCAGGGCGAGCGCCTGCGGCGGCCGCTCCGCGCGCGGCGCGGGCCGCGCCGGGCGGTGTCCCGAGCGGCGGACCATCGTCTCGTCCGGGGGCTTGCGCTGCAGCGCCGGCCGGGCCTCGAAGGCGCGCGTGTTGACGACCTCGAAGATCGCGCGGCACTTGGAGCACCGCAGCCGCTTCGAGGGCTTCCCTTCGAAGCGGGCCTCGTCGTAGTGGTACCGCGTCTGGCACCGTTCGCAGGCGACGATCACGACCAAACGCGCTCGGGCGAAGCGCCGGCCGCCGCCCGCGCGCCGGCGACGACGCCGGGCATCAGGGCGACGACGCGGTCGATCTCCGCCTCGGTCGTCTCCCGCGACAGCGAGAAGCGCACCACCGATCGGGCTTCTGCGGGCGAGAGCCCCAGGGCGAGGAGGGCCGGCGACGGGGCCAGCGTCCCGCTCGAGCAGGCGCTGCCGGCCGAGACCGCGACGCCCTCGAGGTCGAGGCGCACCAGGAGCGTCTCCGCCGGGGCGTCCGGGAAGAGAACGGCGGCGGTGTTGGGCAGCCGGTCGACGGTCCCGCCCACGACGCGGGCACCGGGAACGCTTTCGAGGAGGCCGCGCTCCAGCCGGCCCCGACGCGACGCAATCGCGGGCGCCTCCGCCGGCCGCCGCATCGCCGCCAGCCGCGCCGCGACGCCGAAGCCGACGATCGCCAGCGTGTTCTCGGTGCCTCCGCGCAGACGCTTCTCCTGGCCGCCGCCCGGCGTGTGTGCCTCGAGCGGCACGCCCCGCCGGACGAAGAGCACGCCGGCTCCCTTCGGCCCGTGGAGTTTGTGCGCCGAAACCGCGAGCAGGTCCGCGCCCATCGCGCGCGCGTCGAGCGGCAGCCGCCCGGCCGCCTGCACCGCGTCGGTGTGGAAGAGGACGCCGCGGCGCCGCGCGCCCGACGCGATCTCGGCGACCGGAAAGACGGCGCCGTACTCGTTGTTGGCCATCATGACCGTGACGAGAATCGTGCCCGGGACGGCGGCCTCGAGGACCC
>DATJXB010000077.1:0-8080 GCA_035500755.1 Thermoanaerobaculia bacterium
TGTCCGGGATGCTGAAACGGTCGGTGCGGCGCGTATGCCCACAATCCTCGGTCGCGAACGTGACGCGGCTCGTGGGCTGGGTAGTAGCGACGGCGTCGGTGGTGTCCGTAGAAGGGGAGCACCATGTATTCGACCCCAGGAGCCGATGACGGGATCACGACGGGTTGCATGACCATGTCGACGGCGGGAGATCCGAACGATGCTCCGCCGGGAGCGACGGCTTGCGGCGGACCCGGCTGCCTTTCGATCTTCTCGGACCGACCGCCTGTGACCCCGCGCCAGATCGACGAAGCGATCGAAGATTCCCCCTCGACGAGGTAGTCGACCCCGAGCGCGGCCGCACCGAGTCCAACGACCCAATAGGACGTCGGCATTTTCTTCAGGCGCTCCGTGATGCTCATCGATCCTTCACTCCTTCGGCCGGGGATCTTCACTCAGCGAGGCGAGAGGTGGCTCGCGCGTCGACTGCGCGTTGCGAGCCACCGGCCCCTCTCGTGGTGCCAGGCTGCCGATCTGGGACGATGTTTCTTCGAAAGCTCCAGCATCCCGCGCGCGTAGTTGCGGCGCCCGCGCGTCGAGCCGTGTTCGCCAGCGATCCTCCGTGAGGCGCGCACGAACTTCGGCCGCGCTTTCTTCGAGCCGAACAAATTCGAGAGCCAGGAGCTGATGCTTCTCATGTTCTTCCTCAGTGCTCCGACCAGGGATACGAGAGCGACGGTCTGTAAAATGGCCAAGAAGCCAATCCAGTCCTATGGCTGGATGGCAATGTGGGTTCGCGACAATCGTGCTCGCGGCCCGAGACCCACTGCCAGAAGCCGTAGGAGGCGAGGCTCAGCGCGACGCCTGCGCCGGCGCCCTGCGCGACATTCGAGAAGAAGGTCTCGCCGCTCTCCCCCTTGAGCCAGCCCATCAGCGCGCCGACACTCGCGCCGAAGGCAGCCCCGGCCACGAGCTTGGGACCCTGGGCAAGCTCGTGGTCGAGATCGGCGAGTTCGGCCTCGCCCATCACGAGGTCACTCTTCCCAGTCGTAGTGGCCCATGTGGCCGGTCCGACGGCGCTGGGCGGCGTGGGCGTACTGGCCCATCGGATCGGCCACGGCCCAGGGACCGTACGGATCCATCCCGCGGTTCCAGCCTGCTTGGAGGTTCGCCCCGGTGAAGTCGCCGGCCGCGTGCTCGCCGCTGCCCTCGAAGAGTTCGGGATGGAAGGGGAAGTAGTAGCTTCCGACCTTCGGGGCCGGCGGCGGGAGCGGAGGCGGTGCCGCGGGGATGGGCGGCGGGATGGGCGGCAGCGCGTGGTGCGGCTCCTTGCCCGAGACTTTCTCCCACGTCTTGCTGAGGAGGCTCATCCCTTTCGGGGCGATGAGGTGGTCGAGCACGAGCGTGCCTCCGGCGACGACGAGCACGGTCTTGAGTGTGCCCATCTCGGTGAAGCGACGCTCGATGCCCTCGAAGAGGCCCTCGACGCGCCCACCGTTCCACAGGAGCGGACGGCGACGGGGAAGGGCGGGGATCGGGGTTTCGATGTCATCCATGTGTTTGGTCCTTCGCTTGGTTTGGATAGTAGCGCTTTTTGGCGAGAGTGTGGAAGTCGAAGATCGGATTACAGGGAGCGATTCTGGATCCAGGGAGAAGCGCCTGTCATCAGCGCCGCCATTCGGAGTGCCATCCGTGATGGTGCTGTCCGATGCTTTGATCGTGATGACCCCACCATCCGACCGCTGGCGGAAACTCCGCGCGCACGCCGCTCTTTCGCGTGCGGAGGTACCACTCGATTCCCACGACGCCGGCGAACGTCGTGATGACTGCCGCGTTCTCAGGCATGAGACTCGAGTCTTTGAGCGCGCGGAAGAAGACGAGCGCGCTCGCGAACCTGAGCGCCGCGTACGAGGCCTGGTTCAGTGGCTTCGCTTCCAAGGCCTCGGGTTGGAGAGATTTGCCCGCGAAGTAGTAGTAAGCGAAGGCGCCGAGCCCGAGGTAGAGGTAGTCCTCGGCCTCGAGCCCAGCGAGCCGGGTGACGAGTCCCTCCGGCTCTCTTCTCGCTTCCCTCCACCTCTCGGTGAGGGTCCTCACCGCTTCTTCCGGCGTCTCCATCGCGCCTCCTCAGCGCCCGAAGCGCGGCGTGAGCGACCCGAGCGAGAGCATCGGCTCGCCCTTCTTGTGTTGCCAGGCGTTGTAAGCGAGGAGCGCCGCGAGGCCGCCGCCCGCCCACTTGCCCCACGTCGGGTTCAGGCGGTAGGTCCCGTAGACCGCGAGGCCGAGCCCCGAAAGCGTCAGCGCGGAGCCGATCGCCACCGAGTGCCGGTGCTGAAAGTCTTCGTGGACGCCCGCGGCCACGTTCTCGTGGTAGTCGGCGAACGTCTTCGCCCCGACGTACCAGAGGCCGACGCCTGTGGCGATGAGGGCGTAGTCGGCGCCTTCTTTGCTCATGTGGTCTCGGAACATGCTTCTTCTCCTCAGTGGGTTGCGTGGTAGAGCGGGCGTGGGGAGCCCCGAAATGCACCGCGGGTGACGACGGGCGACGGCGGCGGCGGCGCCGATGCGAGGCGCGCAGCGCGCGCCTTCTGGACGAGTCGGTGCTCGACGCCGGCGATTCCCTTGCCGAGGCGACACATCGCCCACTCCGAAAGCATCCCGATCGCGGCTCCCGCTGCCGCGTAGCGGAGGAGGTGCCGGTCGAGCGCGGGCGTGCCGCCGAAGACGCTCCTCGAGGCGACGAAGTTCGTGAGCATGCCGGCGATCGCTCCGCCGACGATGGCGCTGCCGTAGTTCGGGCAGCGCTTGAGCGCCTCGTCCATCAGCGAGAGCGTCCGCTCCATCTCGCGAAGCTCGCCGTCCGTCCGTGGCGCGCTTGCTTCGAAGATGTAGTCGAGTTCGGCCTTCGTCATCACGACCACCCTTCTTCCCAGCCGGCGCGCACGACTTCTGTCGACCGGAGATCGCTGCTCTTGACCCAGACGAGGTTGCTGTCGATGTCGACCCGCGTGAATTCGCCGAGCGAGCCGACGGCACCCCCGGCATAGATCCCCCATTCGTCGCGAAGCACTCCGTCCGGCGGACCCGAGGGCTCGGTTCCGAGCCAATAGGGGGCTCCGGCGCGAACCGTCCACGCGAAGCGAGAGTCGCCCGCGCCGGTCGAGAACTGCTCTTCGGGCCACCAGCCGACGGAGTGGCCCGGCAGCGACGCGCGGTAGTAGCCGGCGAGATGCCTACTGCGCCCGAAGGATCCTGCGGCCGAGCGCTCCTTCGCGCGCGCCGCTGTGACGTAGAGGAGGTAGAGCGCGGTGAGTCCCACCGCGCCGAGGACGAACTTCGTCTTGTGCTCCTCCCAGAAGCCGCCGACTTTCTTCGTCGCGCGCTCGTGCAAGAGGCCTGCACGCTCGCGCGCCGTCGGGCGGTAGAGGTCTGTCACGGCATAGCGCGCGCCGCCCGCGGTGAAGAGGCCGCCCGTGTCCTTGCTCGTCGGGCTCGCCACGCGCGCGATCCGCTTCACCTGCCCGCGCGCGATCGCGCGGCGGAGCACCTTCGGGTCTTCCTTCATCTCCGCGATCGCGGGCGGGTGCTGCTCCGCGTGCCGGATCGCGGCCTCGTAGGCGCTGGCCCGCTTCTCGCGGACCTTGCGCGCGAGGGCCTCGAGCCGTTCGAGGTGGCGCCCGTGCCGCTCGCGGATGGCGCGCGGCTCCATCGCGAGCGACTCGCGCGACTCGCGGGGTTCGCGCCGCTCGCGCGGCAAGGGCTTCTTGCGGAACTCTTCAGCCATGATCTTCTTCTGTCACCAGCCCAGCTCGCCGGGATTGCCGGCGTCTTGGGTCGGCCAGGGGCCCGGACCGAAGGGCATCTGTCCGCCTCGAAAGCCGCCGATGCCGGCGACAGCGCCGACGTATTCGTCGCCGTCGGCCCAGCCGGTCGCGACCGCCGGCGGGGGCGGGATCGATGGGATGCACTTGCAGTCCCAGTCGCTCCACTCCTGTCCTTTCGGGCAGGGGAAGATCGGCTGGATGCAGACCTGCTTGGACGGATCGATGTTTCCAGGGATGGTGGGCGCCGTTTGCCCGACGCGGTACATCCCGCCGATGGTGCGTCTCACCGTCGGGCGCAGCATGTGAAAGAGCAGGTACTGCCCGGCGATGCCGAGGCCGGCGCCCCACGCGGCGAACGACTTCGCCGTTCCCCCGTCGCGCTCCTTGACGTAGCCGACGAGCGCGCCGAGCGCCGCGCCGACCACCGCGACCTCGATCGAGTCCGAGATGTCGGGCCCGCTCGTGATGTCGCGCGCCATCTTCTCGATCTGTCCTTGAAGCGTCGTCATCTCTCTTCTCTCCTCTCAGTAGAACCAAGGCAACGGCGTCATGTAGCCGTAGGACGGATCGAACTCGCCGCTCCCGTCCCAGTACCACCAGGGGCCGTAGCTCCACCACGGACTGCCTTCGTAATACGGGGCCCACGCGTCCCACCAGCCGTCCCAGTAAGGCCAGCCCCCTCCCCACCAGCCCCAGCCCCCTCCACCGAACCCGCCGTGATGATGGAAGCCGCGGCCGCCGAACCCGGGACCGCCGAAACCGAAGCCGCCGAAGCCGTGACCGCCGTGACCCCCGAAGCCGTGGCCTCCTCCCCCGTGACCACCTCCATGGCCGCCCCCGCCGCCTCCGCGCCCCGTGTAGAAACCCCCGTCCTGGGGGATCGGCTCGGGCAGCGGCTGCGGGATGAAGGGCGGCATGTCGGGCTCTTCGGGTTGGAAGGCTCCGACGTAGCAGCCCGTCAGCGCGTCGTAGGCGGTGGCCACGTTTGACCGCTCGACGCTCTCGGGCGCGGCGAAATCCACTGGCCCGACGCCGAACTTCTGCTGGTGCTCGAGCAGGCGGGGGTCGTGCGAGTTCTGTTTCGGCACGAGGATCATGGGGTCGGGCATGGGCTTCCTTGGTCAGAAAAATGGATGGACGTCGCTGGGGAGACGGTTTCCCGCCCCGCCCAGCTCGGTCCGCCGGCCGCTGGTCAGCGAGGCCGGCTGTGGCGCGCGCGGCGGCGGCGCTTCTCTGCCGAGACCCGGCGGGCCTTCGCGAGGGCGCGCTTGCGGGCGCGGGTGAAGACGTAGTGAGCCATCTCGTTTCTCCTTGTTGGGGTTCAGGTCCAGGTCCGGGCGCGGCGCTCAGCGCCGGCCCGGCCGTGGTCAGCGGTGGTGGCCGCGGTGGTCCGCGCGGCGACGCCCGCGGTGGTGTCCGCGGCGCGCGCGCGCCGAAGCGAGGGTTGCCTTGCGCTGCGCGGCGCGACGGGCGCGGGTGAAGACGTAGTGAGCCATCTCGATTCTCCTTGGTTGTGTCGATGTTTGGAATGAAGTTGAGTGAAGTCGAGTAAAGTCAGTTCACGCCGGGTCAGAGGCCGTGGCCCCAGAAGCCCCAGCCGCCGAAGCCGTAGCCCGGGTAGGCGCCCGCGCCATCCATCTCGAAGCCGGCGTCGCCGGGGTCGCCGAAGTTCGGGTACATCGCCTCGATCTGCTCGCGCGCGGCTGCCTCTTCGTAGCCCGGCGGGGCGTGGTAGAAGCCGCCTTGCATCCCGCGCGGGCGAGGAGCCATCGCCCCGACGATCGCGGGACCGCTCTGGACGCCCACGATCGCAGGGCCGCTCTGGATGCCGACGCGCGGATCTTCGTAGTAGTCCGGGTAGTAGGCGTACTCGGTGTTCCAGGCCGGCGGCAGGTGCGGGTTGAAGCGACCGTACGGGTCGGTGAAGGGATCCGCACCCCCGTGGCCCCAGCCAGCGAAGGCTCCGGTCGTCGCAGTGTCGTCGGGCCCGCCGTCGCCAACGTCTCCGCCGTCACCATCGCCTGCATCTCCACTGTCGCCAGACGTCGGCACCGCCATCACCGGCGGCGCACCGCTCATTCCGATCGCAGCGTTGTGCGCCGCTTCGTCCTGGTCGAGCACGGTGCCTGCGTCCTGGCCGGCCTCCGTGACGCGGTAGAAGATGGCACCGTCGATCCTCGTCACCATCTCCTTGAGACACGATCCGTCGTCCCCGGGGAGGATGCAAACGACTTGGCCCTCGCCTCCAGGCGGGGCTCCACCGGGCAGTGCCCCGCCGTCTTGCTGTTGATCCTGCTGCGCGTAGTAACTCGCGTAGCTCGCGAACTCGGGCCGCTCCCACCACCGCGCGCCGTAACGTCGCTCGTAGTCCGCGAACTCCGGACGACGCCACCATTCGCCGCCGTAGCGCCAATGGAAATCGGCGAACTCCGGCCTTTCCCACCAGCGCGCGCCGTAACGACGCTCGTAATCAGCGAACTCCGGGCGCCGGTACCATTCGCGCGAAGGACCTCCTCCGAACCGTGCGCCGCCGAAGCCGCGCCTGGCCTCGCCATGAGCGAAGCGAGCGTGGGCCGCCGCTGCTCGAGTGTGCGCGTGGGCCGCCCGCTCGTGCGCCTCGGCACCGTGACGCGTCGGACTCTCGGTCGCGGCGTGCGCGTGCGACGCCGCTCGCGATGCGTGGGCCGCGCTCGTCCTCGCGGCCCTCGCGGCCCGCGTGCCGGGGGCCGCCGGATGCACGGCCGCCGTCGTCGCCGAGCGCGCCTGCGCCGCGGCGTTACGCGCGGCCGTCGCGGCGCTCGACGCGACCTCGGGGTGCGAGGCCACCGGAGCCGCGCGCGCAGCCATCTGCGCAGCCGTCGTCGCGCCTTCGGCGTGCGTGGCAGCTTGAGAAACATCGGTCACATGAGAAGCTGTTGCACCTGGCGCTTGAGCTGCGCGAGCCGTCGCTTCGTGAACGACGGGTGCC
This sequence comes from Thermoanaerobaculia bacterium, assembly GCA_035500755.1. Classification (GTDB taxonomy): domain Bacteria; phylum Acidobacteriota; class Thermoanaerobaculia; order UBA5066; family Gp7-AA6; genus DAHUXD01. Next base: position 6,769 of record DATJXB010000077.1, read on the forward strand.
TGGGTCGCTTGGCTCGTCGCTTCTTGGACAGCCGGGTGAGCGGGAGCTTTCACCAGATCCCCGGTCGGCGTCTCTCCGACATAGAATTGCCCTTGTCCCTGCTCCCACCACGGGCGGTGGTGGTGACCATGATGCCAGGGGTGCTGCCAGGGGTGCTGCAAGCCTCCGTCCCAGCCAGCGCGGTGGACTTCGCGACGGTGCTCCTCGTGCCGGCGCTCTTCGTGGCGCTCCTCGTGGCGCCCGCGCTCGCGGTGGAGTTGCCTCTCGCGACACTTCTGAGTTGCGCTCGCGCCGAAGATCGCAGCGAACGGATTCAAGAACGCGAGACCAATCGAAGCCCCTTCTGCCCCCGCACAAGGATCTCCCGATACGATCGTGTCGCAGTCGTCACAGCCCTCGTCCGCGAAGGGCGGCGGCGGGAAATAAGGCCAGAAACCCGCAGCCGAAACAGACGCCGGCGCAATCGGCGGCGCTGCGGGCGTGATGGAAACAGGCAGCGGCGGAGGCATCGGAATCCCTGCCGGCAAGCACTTGCCGTACATGTCGTTCCAGTAGGTTCCCTGCGGACAGCCGGTCGCCGGCATGAGCCTGAGGTCGTCGCCGTCGCCGACGCGGTATCCGGGGTGGAATCCAAACCTGTGGGTCATCGGTAGGCCTCGTATTCGGGGAGCACTTGGATCGTGTACGGTCGCGCGGATCGCGGCGGCGGGAGCTTCTTCGGTTCGGGCGGCAAGACCGTCCTTCGCGCGCTCGCAGTCGTCCTCACCGCCGCGGGAGAGCCTCCGCCATAGCGCGCCGCGAGCAGTCGCGTCGTCGCCTCTCCGACCTTTTCGGAGATCGGAACGGCCATCTTCGTTCCCTTGTAGATGAGGTAGACGGCCAGCGCACCGCCGGCGAGGATGCCGAAGAGCGCGACCGTGGACCAGGCGATCCCCGAGTGCTCCGGCGCACGACTTCCGCGTGGAGGAGGAGACCACGCCATCCCTCCGCGCGGAGACGGTGAAGCGTGATCGCCGAAGGCTTGCATGATCCCGAGCGGGGGCACCATCACGCCGAGCGGCGTGACGTCGGAGAGGTCGCCCGTCCGATAGCCGCTCGCCTGGGGCCCGTAGGCGTAGTGCGGATACTCCCCGTGAAAGAAGCGCATCGGCGTCAGCCTTCCTCCGGCAAGAGCGCGCGCTTCGCGCCGCGGAGCGGGCCCATGCCGGCCCACACGTTGCGGTAGACGAAGTACGCGAAGACTCCGAAGCCCACGAGTCCTGCGAGAACGAAGACACTTGCCCACCCGACGCCTTCTTGGCGACGCGCGAGG
>DATJXB010000078.1:0-6990 GCA_035500755.1 Thermoanaerobaculia bacterium
GTTGCGCGAGAAGTGAGGCATGAAGCTTCCGCAGAGGACCACTCGGATCCGGTGTCCCTTTCCGAACAGGTTTCCGGTCCGCAGGTTCGGCAGCTTCAACAAAACGGGTTCCCCCGGCGTCAGCGGCTTCGGCGCTGGGCCCCCGCCGCGGTCGCTCGCCCGCAGCACGTCGGTGCCCGGACTCGAGAGGTTCCAGGCCGTTCCGTCCGGTTCGACGTCCTCGAGCAGGACCCAGAGGTCGGCGTCGGGCGCGTCGGCCGAGAGATACATCTCCACTCCGATCGGCCCGACGACCCGCACCGGCGCCGCCAGCGGCTCCGTCTCGAACACGGCGACGTCCTTGCGGGAGGCGAGCGCGCGGTAGTCGTGCGCGCCGGGCTTCAGGCCGTACGGGTCCACGACCGGCTTGCCCGGATCGGAGACCCACGAGCTCGACGCGGCCGGAGCGCCCGCGGCCGGAGCGCCGGTCACGAGCCGGCCGCCGGCTGCCAGGTAAAAGGGAACGAACCGGGTCCCCTCGAGCGGCATGGTCTGGCCCGAGCGCCAGACGTTCTCGCCCATGACGAAAGCGCGCACGCGCGGACCCTTCTCGACGCCGTTTTCGATCCCGCGCACGTACCGATCCATGAAGTCGAGGATCAGGGCCGCGTAGTCGATCGGGGCCGACGGCCCGAACTTGCGCTCGCCCGAGTGGTCCTTGTCCTCGCCGCCGTGGGTCCAGGGGCCCATCACGAGCTGCGTCCGGGGATCCGGCTCGCCGCGCCGCGCCTCGAGGAGGCCGAGGAAGTTGGTGATCGCGCCCTCGGGCCCGTAGGTCTCGTCGTGCCAGCCCGAGAAGTTCAGGACCGCCGCCGACGTCTTGCCGTAGCGGCCGCGGATCTCGGCCCAGTCCCACCACGCGTCGCCGGGCCGGTGCGCGAGCCAGTCGAAGTAGTAGGGCGCCACGCCGCCGCGGAGCTCCGGCACGTCGGTCAGCGGCAGCAGAAACGGCAGGCTGGTCCGCTGCGCCCTCCAGGCCTTTTCGGCCTCCGCGTCGGTGCGCGGCCCGGGCAGATTCGCGCGCACGCGGGCGTCCGGCGCGATGTTCTCGAGGATCCAGCCGAGCCAGGAGAGGTCCCACGTGCCGCCGGCGTAGAAAAAGTTGCGCGGCGTCGAGAACGTCATCGCCGGCACCATCGCCTTCAGGTGCGGCGGCGACTCGACCGCCGCCAGCCACTGCACCGCCGCCGGGTACGACAGGCCGAACGTGCCGATCGCGCCCGTCGACCACGGCTGCGCCGCGGCCCACTCGATCGTGTCGTAGCCGTCCTTCCCTTCGTTCGCGTAGGGCACGAAGACGCCCTCGGAGCCGTAGCGGCCCCGGACGTCCACGAGAACGACCGCGTAGCCGCGCGCCAGCGCCTTCTGGACGACGTCGTTGCCCTCGGCGTCCTTCCGGCCATACGGCGTGCGGTAGACGAGCGTCGGGAACCGGCCGGCGGCGGACGGCCGCTGGACGTCCGCCTCGAGCCTGACGCCGTCGCGCATCGGGATCTTGACGCCGCGCTCGACCGCCACGCCGGGCCCGTCGGCCTGAAGCGCCGCGGCCAGGGCCAGCGCCCCGATAGCCCCGACGAGGCGGATCGCGGCCCTCATGGCGCGGCCGTCGGCGAGGGCGTCGGCGCGGCCGAGAGGATGATCGTGGGACGGCCGCGGGGCGGATCGGCCGGGATCCGGTAGATCGAGACGCGGGCCTTCTGGCGAAGCTCCTTGAGCCAACGGGCAACCTCCTCGTCGAACGCGCGCTCGGAGAAGCGGCGGCGCATCTCGCCGGCCACCGTGTCGTAGGGCGCCGGGGCGAGCCCCGCCGCCTTCTGCTCCGGCAGGTAGCGTTTCTCGTATTCCTCGTGGGCCTGTTCTTCGTCGGCGTAGGCGATCGGCGCGAACCTCTCGCGCACGTACGCCGCGATGACGAGCTGCCGCTCGATCGAGGCGCGCACCTCGTCCACGGTCATGCCCGACCGGGCGAACTCCGCGTCGGGATCCTTGCCCGCGGCCTTGAGGCGCTCGCGCAGGCCGGTCATGGCCTTGTCGATCTCGAACGCATCCGGCGCGGGCAGGCCGAACCGCACCGCGTCTTCGTACTCGAGGCGCTCTTCGATCAGCGCCTCGAGAACCCGTGCGCGGTACGCCTCGGCGTCCTCCCCCGGCTTGGGCTCGAGCGCCGAGACGACCATCGCGCGGCGGACCTCGCTCTCCGGAATCGCGCTGTCGTTGACGGTGGCGGCGATGCGGTCCACGATCTCCGCGGCAGCCGGGAGGCACACGAGCACCCCGACCCCGAGCCACCGGCGCGACGCTCCCATCGCCGCGCATGATACCGAAGGGCCCCGTGCTATTTTTCCGGTCCCGGTGACGCACTCGATAAAACGCGGACGCCTGCTCGTCGTCGGCACGCCCATCGGCAACCTCGAGGACTTCTCGCCGCGCGCCCGCGCCGCGCTCGCCGGCGCCGACGCCGTCTTCTGCGAGGACACGCGCGTCACGGCGAAGCTCGCCGCGCGCTTCGCGCTGCCGGCCCGCCGGGTCTCCTGCCCGGCCCCCCGCGAGGAATCGCGGGTGGCGGAGCTCCTCGAGCGCCTCGAACGCGGCGAGACCGTCGCGTTCGTTTCCGACGCCGGCATGCCGTCCGTCTCGGACCCCGGCGCGCGCCTGGTCGAGGCGGCGGCGGCGGCCGGGTACGAGGTCTCCGTCGTCCCGGGACCATCGGCGCCCGTCGCGGCCCTGGCGGTCTCGGGCCTGCCGGCCGCGCCGCACACGTTCCTCGGATTCCTTCCCGCGCGCGACGGGGAGCGGCGGCGCTTTCTCGAGGCGCTCCGGGAGCGTCCCGAGACCCTCGTGTGGTTCGAGGCGCCGCACCGGCTCCGCGCGTCCCTCGAGGCCGCCGCCGAGGTGCTCGGGCCGCGCCGCGCGTGCGTCGCGCGGGAGCTGACCAAGCTCCACGAAGAGGTCGTCCGCGGGACGCTGCCGGAGCTCGCCCGCGACTTCGCCGCTCGGGACGAAATCCGCGGAGAGATCACCGTCGTGGCGGAAGGGTTCCGCGGGGCGCCGGCGCCGCTTTCGCAAGACGTCCTCGACGCGCTCGTCCGGGAAGGACTCGCCGCCGGCGAGCCCTTGAAAGCCCTGTCCCGGCGCCTCGCCCCGCGCGCCGGGCGGCCGGCCCGCGAGGTCTACGCCCGGGCGCTGGAGCTCTCCCGCCGATGAGCGATCCGATCGTCCGCGTCGGGAAGCTGACGAAGGTCTTCCGCACCTACCGCCGCGAGGAGGGGCTCGCGGCCGCGCTCAAGTCCCTCGTCCGCCGCCAGCGGACCGAGACCGCCGCCGTCGCCGACGTCACCTTCGCGATCGCGCCGGGCGAGATGGTCGGCTACATCGGCGCCAACGGCGCCGGCAAGTCCACGACGATCAAGATGCTGACCGGCATCCTGACGCCGACCTCGGGCGAGGTGGTCTGCAACGGCTTCGTCCCCTACCGTGACCGGACGCGCTACGTCGCCACGATCGGCGTCGTCTTCGGGCAGCGCACGCAGCTCTGGTGGGACATCGCCGTGGTCGAGTCGTTCCGGCTCCTCAAGGAGATCTACGGGCTGACCGAGGCCGAATACCGCGAGCGCATGGCCCTCTTCGACCGCGTCCTGGGGCTCGGCGCGTACCTGCACCAGCCGGTGCGCAAGCTCTCCCTCGGCGAGCGGATGCGCTGCGACCTCGCGGCCTCCCTGCTCCACCGGCCGCCGCTGCTCTTTCTCGACGAGCCGACGATCGGCCTCGACATCGTCGCCAAGGCCAACGTGCGCGAATTCCTGGAGGAGATCAACCGGCAGGAGGGCACGACGGTCCTCCTGACGACGCACGACCTCGCCGACATCGAGACGCTCTGCCGCCGCGTCATCGTCATCGACCACGGCCGCCTCCTCTTCGACGGCGCCCTCGACGAGCTGCGCGACCGGATCCTGCCCGTGACCTCGATCGTCTTCGACGTCAAGCACGCGCCCGATCCGGCGCAGCTGACGTGGAACGGCCACCCGATCCGGGAGGTCGGGCTCCACCGCTACCGGCTCGATGTCGACCGGCGCGAGGCCGCCCCCGCGACCGCCGTCAAGGAGATCGTCAACCGCTTCGAGGTCTCCGACCTGAAGATCGAGGAGCCCGAGATCGAGGCCGTCGTCAAGCGGATCTACCAGGAAGGCATCGCGTGACGGCCGCCGCGACGCCCTGGCGGGCCGCGCTCCCCTTCGCGCGGATCGGCTTTCTCAACATGCTGGCCTTCCGCGCCCGCTACTACGTGGGCGTGCTGACCTACCTCTTCAACGTCGCCGTCTACTACTTCCTCTGGCGGGCCGTGTTCCGCACCGGGGTCACGACCGTTTCCGGCCTCACGCTCCCGGACATGGTCACCTACGTCGCGGTCGGCTGGGCGATCCGCTCCTTCTACTTCAACGAAATCGACCGCGAGCTCGGGACGCAGGTCCAGGAAGGCAAGCTCGCGATGAACCTGATCCGACCGGTCGACGTTCAGACGATGATGATCGCCGACGCCGCCGGCCAGTCGGCGTTCCGCGCGATCCTGTTCACCCTGCCGATCTCGGTGGTCCTCGCCCTCGTCTTTCCGCTGAAGCCGCCGGCCTCCCCCCTCGCCGCGGCCCTCTTCGTGGTCTCGGCGACGGCCTCGTTCTTCCTCGTCGCCGCGATCAACTTTCTCGTGGGGCTCCTCGCGATCCGCTCGAAGTCGATCCTCGGCATCCTGCGCGCGAAGTACCTGCTGCTCGAGCTCCTCTCGGGCCTGCTGATCCCGACGACGTTCTTCCCGGAGCCGCTGCGCTCGATCCTCTTCGCCTCGCCCTTCCCCCACATCAACTTCACGCCGGCGGCGCTCTACCTCGGCAAGGCGCACGGCCTGGACGCCGCGAAGCTGCTCGGCCTGCAGCTCGGCTGGACGGTGGCGCTGCTCGCCCTCGGCCAGTGGGCGTGGCGCGCGTCGCGCCGGCGCATCACGATCCAGGGAGGCTGACGTGATCCGCAGCCTGCGCCGCCACGCCCGGCTCTTCGGCCTCTACTTCTCGCAGTACGCGAAGGCGCGGCTCGAGTACCGCCTGGACTTCTTCTCGAGCGTGTTCGCGTCGTTTCTCGGGACCGCGGCCGCCTTCGGGTTCCTCCTGATCGTCTTCTCGCGGGGCCCGGTCGTGAAGGGCTGGAGCTTCGAGGAGATGGTCTTTCTCTACGGGTTCGCGCTCATCCCGCTCGGCGTCTTCAACGTCCTGTCGTGGAACCTCTACCTCTTCTCGGACCGCTACCTGATCGAGGGCCGCTTCGACCGCGTCCTCGTCCGCCCCGTGGACTCGGTCTTCCAGGTCCTCTTCGAGGCCTTCCGCCTCGAGTCGCTGCAGGAGAGCGTCACGGGCATCGCCGCGGTCATCTGGGCGTCGCGCCGGCTCCACCTCGCGTTTTCGCCCCTCGACGGCCTGATCTTCGTGCTCTGGGCCTTCTGCGGCGCCGCGATCTACCTCGCGATCTTCATCGGCCTGACCGCGACCTCCTTCTGGATCGAGGATCGCATCGGCGTCGTGCCGCCCATCTTCAACCTGATGCAGTTCGGACGCTACCCGCTGACGATCTACGACGGCTGGATCCGGTTCACGCTCTCGTTCGTGATCCCGTTCGCGTTCGCGTCGTTCTACCCGGTGATCCACTTCCTCAAGCGCGGCGAGTTCGCGCGCGAGTTCTGGGCCGTCCCGCTCGTCGCCGCGGTCACCCTGACGCTCGCGCTGTCGGTGTGGCATCGCGGCGTCCGCCGCTACCACTCGACGGGGAGCTGACGGTGACGCCGCGCGCCCGCTTCGGGACGATCGCCGCGACCCTCGCCGCGGCGGGAGTCGCCGCCGCGTGGTTCCTCGCCGGGTATCCCTCGCTGATCTACGACTCGCTCGGCTACTACATCCTCGCCGCCGTCGTCCGCGCGGGCGGAATCGCCCACTGGCCGACCGACACCTGGACGTACGGCTACCCGCTCTTCGCGGCGCTCGTGACCGGGTGGCGGCAGCTCCCGCCGGAGGAGTTCCGCCTGATCCTCTTCGCCGCACAGCTTCTCGTCTGGCTCGCGGCATGCGCCCTGGTCGCGCGGCGACTCGCCACGGTGCTGCGCTCCCCGGGGGCCGGCGCCGCGGCATACGCGATCGGAGCCTTCAACCCGGTGCTGCTCGTGCAGACCACGGAGCCCCTGTCGGATCTGCTCTCCGCCGCGCTCGTCGTCACCGCCGTCGCCCTCGCGTGGCGCGACCCCGGGGAGCCGGCGCAAGAGCCGTCGCTCTGGCGCCCCTTCCTCTCGCTCGCGGCCGCGGGAGCCTCCGCCGCCGTCCGACCCGCCAACGTCGTCGTCGCCGCCGCCGTCGCCGGCGTCTGGGTCCTGCGCGCCCTGATCTTCCGCGACCTGCGCCTTTCCCACGTGGCGGCGGGCGTGGCCGGGCTGGTGCCGCCTTTTCTCCCGCAGACGGCGATCAACTACCTGACCTTCGGCGTCGCGAACCCGCTGATCCGGAAGAACCTGTACCACCTGCAGACGACCTGGGGCATGAGCGCCCTGAAGTACGCCACGCTCGTCATTCCCGGCCGATCGCCCTTCCTCGTCTACGGCAACCCGCTCTACCGGGGCGACGCGAGCCCCGCCGCTTTCTTTCGCGCCCACCCGGCGCAATATCTGGGGACCCTCGCCCTCCACGGATTCGGCCTGCTCGACCGGGATCTTCCCTTCACGTACGTCACCGACCTCGAGCCCTGGTACCGGACGCCGCTCGCCCTGGCGAACTTTCTCGTGCTCTACCTCGCCGCGGCCGGGGCCGCGATCGGCTTGCTGCGGCTCGCCCGCCGGCGGCGCGTGGACGAGGCCGCGTTCGTCGTCGTCAGCACCGCGGCCGTCGCCGGCGCCTATCTCGCCCTCTACCTGCCGGTCGAGGTCGA
>DATJXB010000079.1:0-18957 GCA_035500755.1 Thermoanaerobaculia bacterium
GGCCCAGCGCCGAAGCCGCTGACGCCGGGGGAACCCGTTTTGTTGAAGCTGCCGAACCTGCGGACCGGAAACCTGTTCGGAAAGGGACACCGGATCCGAGTGGTCCTCTGCGGAAGCTTCATGCCTCACTTCTCGCGCAACCTTCAGACGGGGGAGTCGGAGACGGTCTCCTCGAAGTCGCGCCCCGCCACCCTGACCATCCACCACGACGCGGCGCACGCCTCGCGGATCGTGCTGCCCGTCCTGCCCGACGAGGAGAAGCGATGAGACGAGTCGCCCTGGCCGTGCTCGGGGTCCTGCTGTCGGCGTCCGCGCTGCGCGCCCTGCGGATCGAGGAGGTCTCGATCCCGATGAAGGACGGCGTGAAGCTGGCGGGCGACCTGTGGCGCCCCGACCAGGGCGCGGGGCCGTTCCCCGTCCTGCTCGAGTACCTGCCGTACCGGAAGACGGAGGCCCGCGGCGGGAGCAACCGCATGTACTCGTACTTCGTCGAGCACGGGTACGTCGTCGCGCGCGTCGACATCCGCGGCACCGGCAACAGCGAGGGGACGCTCATTCCCTACGAGTACAGCGAGATCGAACAGCGCGACGGCGAAGAAGTCATCGCGTGGCTGGCGGCGCAGCCCTGGTCCAACGGCAACGTCGGGATGTTCGGCATCTCGTGGGGCGGGTTCAACTCGATTCACATGGCGATGCGCAACCCGCCGGCCCTGAAGGCGATCATCGCGGTCGACGCGACCGACGACCTCTACCACGACGACGTGCACTACATGGACGGGATCATGCACGTCGACACGTGGGAGATGAGCCAGGACCTCTACAACGCGATGCCGGGCGCGCCCGGGTACGTCCTCGACGAGGCCTACTTCCGGGACCGCTTCGACCAGCCGCCGTGGATGCTGACCTACAAGGCGCAGCAGCGGGACGGCCCGTTCTGGGACCGCACGGCGCTGAAGGCGCGGTACGAGTCGATCAGGATCCCGTCGTTTCTGATCGGCGGCTGGTACGACGGATACCGCGACAGCATCCCGCGGATGCTCGAGCACGTGAAGGCGCCGGTCAAGGCGATCATCGGCGCCTGGGACCACACGTGGCCGGACGAGCCGTATCCGAAGCCGGGGTTCGACTGGCTCCACGAGGCGGTCCGCTGGTATGACCAGTGGTTGAAAGGCCAGGACACCGGGATCATGAAGGAGCCGCGCCTGGCGGTGTACGTCCGCGAGTGGCATCCGCCGGGGCCGTACCTCGAGACGGCGCCGGGCGCCTGGCGGTACGAGGACGGCTGGCCGATCGCGCGGATCCGCGACCGCGTGCTCCATCCCCGCGACGACCGGTCGCTGCGCGACGAGGCGGGCCCGGCGGCGACGGATCGGCTGCGCTACGTGCCGACGACCGGCGTCGAGGCCGGAGGCCCGGTTCTCTGGTGGGGCGACGTCGCTCCCGACCAGCGCCCGACCGACGCGTTCAGCCTCGTCTACGACACGCCCCCGCTGACGGAGGACGTCGAGATCCTCGGCCTGCCGAAGGCGCTCCTCCGGGTCTCGGCCGACGTGCCGCTCATCGACTGGTACGCGCGCCTGAACGACGTCGCGCCGGACGGGACCGTGACCCAGGTCGCGGGCGCCGGCGAGAACGGCGCGCACCGCGTCTCGGCCCGCGACCCGAAGGCCATCGAGCCGAACCAGCCGTTCCCGCTCGAGATCGAGATGCACTTCACGTCCTGGGTGTTTCCGAAGGGCCACCGCATCCGGCTCTCGGTGTCGAACGCCCAGTGGCCGATGCTCTGGCCGACGCCGTACCCGGCGACGACGTCGCTCCTTCTCGGTCCCGACGCGTCGCGGCTGGTCCTCCCCGTCGTTCCGCGCGGCGGCCCGCCGCGGCCGGCCCCGAGCTACCGGCCGATCCCGAAGCGGGAGGGGCGGCGGCTGCCGGGCTACGAGTCCCTCGGAACGGAGACGAACTCGGCGTACGGCGAGGTCTCCTCGATCGACCGCAACCCGCGCACCGGGAAGGCGACGGTCATCGCGAACAACGAGAGCGCCCACCGCTACCCCTGGGGCGAGCAGCGCTACACCGAGAAGTTCAGCCACCAGGCGGAGGACGGGCACCCGGAGAAGGCGTCGGTCCGGGGCGAGTACGCGATCGAGGTCAAGCTCCCCGGTCGGGTCCTGCGGTGGGAGAGCGTGGTCGTCTTCTCGAGCGATCGCGAGAACTTCCGCTACCAGGGCACGCGGAAGCTCCTCGAGAACGGGAAGCTCGTCCGGGAGAAGTCCTGGGACAAGTCGTTTCCCCGCGACTTCCAGTAGTCTCCGGAGCCCGAATGCCCATCACCTACCGCATCGACCGGCAGCGCGGCCGCATCGTCACGACGTGCTCGGGCAGCGTGACGCTGCGGGACGTCATGGCGCACTTCGACGCGCTCGAGAAGGACCCGGAGCGGCCCGCCCGCCTGGACGTCCTGCTCGACCTGACCGACCAGGAGTCGATTCCGGTCACCCCGCAGATGCAGGCCGCGGCCGACCGCGTGGGCCTCGTCACGGACCTCGTGTTCGGCAACTGCGCCGTGGTGGCGACGGGCGAGTCCCTCTTCGGGATGGCCCGCATGTTCGAGGTCCTCGCCCGCGGCCACTTCGCCGCGATCCGGACGTTCCGCTCGATGCGCGAGGCGGTCGAGTGGCTGGACGCGGCGTAAGAAGGGGTTACCGGGGAGAGGATCCCGCGGCAACCTTCCCTCTCTCGCCGGTCGGGCCGCGAAGCGACCCGCTCAGAGTCCGAGCTACCCCGGCGGCCAGCTCATCGGCCGTCCCCCCAGCAGGTGCACGTGCAGGTGGAAGACGGTCTGCCCGGCGCCTTCGCCGTTGTTGACGACGAGGCGGTAGTGCTCCAGGCCGAGGTCGCGCGCGATGGCCGCGGCGCCCGCGACGACGTCCCCGACGAGCGCGCGGTCGTCGGGCCCCGCCTCGGCCAGGCGCGCGATGTGCTTGCGCGGAATCACGAGGACGTGCGTCGGGGCCTTCGGCGCGATGTCGTGGAACGCGTAGATGCGGTCGTCGGCGTAGACCTTCTTCGAGGGGATCTCCCCGGCCGCGATCCGGCAGAACAGGCAGTCGCTCATGAGACCCTCCGCACCCGCGCCCCGAGGGCGCCGAGCTTTTCCTCCATGCGCTGATACCCGCGGTCGAGGTGGTAGACGCGCTCGATCGTCGTCTCGCCTTCGGCCGTCAACCCGGCGACGACGAGCGCGGCCGAGGCGCGCAGGTCGCTGGCCATGACGCGAGCGCCGGTCAAGCGCGACGGGCCTTCCACGACCGCCCAGCGCCCCTCCAGGCGGATCCGGGCCCCCATGCGGACGAGCTCGGCGACGTGCTGGAACCGGTTCTCGAAGATCGTCTCGGTGATCGTGGCGACACCGTCGAGCCCCGTGGCGAGGGCCATCCACTGGGCCTGCAGGTCCGTCGGGAATCCCGGGTGCGGGGCCGTGGCGACGTCGTGGGAGACGAGCGCGCCGTCGGCCCGGACGCGGAGCGCGCCGTCCGAGGCCTCGACGGAGGCGCCCGTGGCGCGGAGGCGCGAGGTCAGGGCTCCCAGGTGCTCCGGGGCGCAGCGGGCGATGCGGACGTCGCCGCGCGTCGCCGCGGCGGCCAGCGCGTAGGTTCCCGCCTCGATGCGGTCGGGGATCACGCGGTGCGTCGTGCCGTGGAGCCGCTCGACGCCCTCGACGACGATGGTGTCGGTGCCGTCGCCCGAGATGCGCGCGCCCATGGCGCGCAGGAGCTTCGCGAGGTCGACGACCTCGGGCTCGCGGGCGGCGTTGACGAGCCGCGTGGTGCCGCGCGCGAGCGTGGCGGCGAGCATCACGTTCTCGGTGCCCGTCACGGTGACGGTGTCGAACGCGACGTCGGCGCCCTGGAGGCGCGGCGCCCGCGCTTCGACGTAGCCGTGCTCGAGGCGCACCTCGGCGCCGAGCTTCTCGAACGCGGCCAGGTGCAGGTTGATCGGGCGCACGCCGATCGCGCAGCCCCCCGGCAGCGAGACGCGCACGGCGCCGGCGCGGGCCAGCAGCGGCCCGAGGACGAGGACGGAAGCGCGCATCGTCTTGACCAGGTCGTACGGCGCGTCGGCCGACCCGATGGTCCGGGCCGTGATCACGGCGGCGTCGCCGTCGCGCGAGACTTCGGCGCCGACGTGCTGGAGCAGGCGGCCGAGCGTCCGGATGTCGGCGACGTCGGGGAGGTTTTCGAGGCGGACGGCCTCGGGCGTCAGGAGCGCGGCGGCCAGACAGGGGAGCGCCGCGTTCTTGGCGCCGGAGATCGTCACCTCGCCCGCGAGGCGCGACGGCCCTACGATGACGAACTTGTCCACGGCTTGCGGATTCTACTGACTCGCTCGGCCGCGGACTCGAGGCGCGCCAGGCAGATGCGGGGAATGCCCTCGAGGTCCGGCTCGATCTTCAGGAAGCGCCAGACGGGCCGGGCCAGGATCTCGGAGCGGACGGCCTCGCCCTGCCCGAAGCCGATCTCGAAGGCGAGGAGGCCGCCCGGCGCGAGGTAGGGCGCCGCGGTGGCGAGGAGCTGGCGGATCGCCGCGAGGCCGTCGTCGCCGGCGAAGAGCGCGCGCCGCGGGTCGTGATCGCGGACCGTCGGCGGCAGATGCGGCGACTCGCCGATGGCGAGGTACGGCGGATTGGAGACGATGACGTCGAAGGGGGAGGCCGAGAGGGCCGAGAGCCAGTCCGAGGCGACGAGCGCGAGGCGCGGCAGGACGCCGTGGAGCGCCGCGTTCTGGCGCGCCAGGGCCAGCGCGTCGAGCGAGATGTCGAGGGCGACCGCGGTCGCCTCGGGCCGCTCGACGAGGCAGGTGATCGCGATGATCCCGCTGCCGGTGCCCGCGTCGAGCAGCCGCCGGGCCGACGGCGCCTCCTTCAGGGCGAGCTCGACGAGGATCTCGGTTTCCGGCCTCGGCACGAGGGCCCGGCCGTCGACGCGGAACGTGCGGCCGTAGAAGTCCCACTCGCCGATCAGGTGCTGGACGGGCACGCCCGACAGGCGCCGATCCCAGAGGCTCCGGAAGCGGGCCGCGACGGCCTCGTCGAGCGTCTGGCGCGGGTCGAGCGCGAGCGGCGACACGCCGCCCAGGGCGTGGGCGAGGAGCAGGCGGGCGTCCCAGAGGCTCGCGTCGGCGCCGGTCTGGACCGCCCGCTCGGCCGCGTCCTTGAGGATCTCTCCGGTGGTCACGGAAGGGAACCTATCAGCTGGCGGCTCGTCTCACGCCTTCGCCAGCTCTTCTTTGAGCCGCTCGGCCTGGAAGTGGGCCGAGATCGGCTCGACGAGCTCCTCGAGATTGCCGTCGAGGACGTCTTGCAGGCGGTGGGTCGTAAACCCGATGCGATGGTCCGTGATGCGGGACTGCGGGAAGTTGTACGTCCGGATCTTCTCCGAGCGGTCGCCCGAGCCGACCATCTTCTTGCGCTCGGCGGCGATCGCGCCTTCCTGTCTGGCCTGCTCGATCTCGAGGAGGCGCGCCTTCAGAACGCGCATCGCCTTGGCCTTGTTCTTGATCTGGCTGCGCTCGTCCTGGCACTGGACGACGAGGCCGGTGGGCAGATGCGTCAGCCGCACGGCCGAGTAGGTCGTGTTGACGCCCTGGCCGCCCGGGCCCGAGGCGCAAAAGCGGTCGACGCGGATGTCCTTCTCGTCGACCTTGACGTCCACGTCCTCCGCCTCCGGCAGGACGGCCACCGTGGCCGCCGACGTGTGGATGCGGCCCGACGACTCGGTCGCGGGGACGCGCTGGACGCGGTGGACGCCGCCCTCGTACTTGAGCTTCGAGAAGGCGCCCTCGCCCTCGATCAGGGCCGTCACGTTCTTCAGGCCGCCGATGCCCGTGTCCTCGCGGTCCACGATCTCGACCTTCCAGCGCATCCGCTCGGCGTAGCGCTGATACATCCGGAAGAGCTCGCCCGCAAAGAGCGCCGCCTCCTCGCCACCGGTCCCGGCGCGGATCTCGAGGAACACGTTGCGCGAGTCGTTCGGGTCCTTCGGGAGGAGGAGGACCTTGAGCTCCTGCTCGACGAGCGCCAGGCGCTCGGTCAGCGAGGCCCGTTCGGCCGCCGCCATCTGATAGAGCTCCTCGCCCGGCGCGAGCGACTCGACGAGCTCCCGCGCGCCTTCGAGCTCCTTCTGGACCTGGCGCTGCTCGGCGATCTTGGCGACGACCGGCTCGAGCTCGGTCAGGGTCTTCTGCGCGTCGCGCACCGCCCGATGGTCCTGGACGAAGTCCGGGTCGGCCAGGCGGGTCCTGACCTCCTCGTACTTGCGGCGGATGTCTTCCAGTTTTTCGAACATGGCAAAGCTTTCGGCTGTCAGCGCTCAGCTGTCAGCCAGACGAGCGTTGGGCGCAACCGCTAGAGGGCGGAGAAGGAGAACGGTCCCGGAGTGGTGGGGCGCATCCCCGCGGTCAGGCAGCTAAGAGGCCGGGGAGCCGGACGCCTTTTTCTTCTCGTAGCGCTGGCGGAAGCGCTCGACGCGGCCGGCCGAGTCCACGAGCTTCTGCTTGCCGGTGAAGAACGGGTGACACTTGCTGCAGATCTCGATCCGCAGCTCCTTCTTCGTGGAGCGCGTCGTCCAGGTCTCGCCGCAGGCGCAGTGGACCAGGACCTCGTGCAGCTCGGGGTGGATGTTCGCTTTCATGGGACGGCGGATTCTACGCAGTTGGGTCCCCGGGCGCAAGCCCCCCGTCCCGGGGAGCCTGACGGGCCCTTCCCGGGCCGGAATTCGGGCCGCGGGCATGCGGGTTAGAATCCTGATCTCTAAGGCAAATCGTGTTTTATCTGTATGTGACCGCTCCCGGAATGGCCGCGCGAAAGGTTTCGCTCGACCGGCCGGTGACCACGATCGGCCGCTCGTCCATGAACGACCTGCCGATCTCCGACAAGATGCTCTCCCGGCAGCACTCCCGGATCGTCCGCACCGGCGACGGGGGGTTCACGGTCGAGGACCTCGGCTCGCGCAACGGGACCTTCCTGAACGGCGAGCGCCTGACCACGGTCCAGGTCCTGAAGCCCGGCGACCGGATCACGGTCGGCGGCGTGACCCTCAAGGTCGAGTCCGAGTCGACGACGCGCGTCCGCATCGAGGGCGGCGGCGAAGACCCGCTCGACAACACGATCCTGAAGGCGTCGGCGGAGCTGCTGCGCGCCCATGCGACCGAGACGGACCCGCGGCTGCCGGCCGAACAGCTCGGCAAGCTCATCGAGTCGCTGCGCGTCGTCAACGAGCTGACGGTCGAGCTCCTGCGCGACATCTCGGTCGACGAGCTGCTGGGCTTCCTGATGGACAAGGTCTTCGAGACGCTCAAGCCCGATCGGGGGCTGGTGCTGCTGAAGTCGCGCGCCACGGGCGAGCTCGTCCCGGCGGTCGTGCGCGTCGCGGAGGGCATCTCCGCCGAGGACATCCGGCTCTCGAAGACGCTGGTCGCGGCCGTCGTCGAGAAGCGCAATGGCCTGCTCCTGATGGACACCATGACGGGCTCGGGCGTCTCGCTCGCCGACTCGATCCGCCTCTCGGGCATCAAGTCGGTGCTCGCGGCGCCGCTCGAAAACGCCGGCGAAGTCGTCGGCCTGATCTACGTCGACTGCCGCGTCGGGCACCGTTCGTTCGAGGAGGCCGATCTGCGGCTCCTGACCTCGCTCGCCAACGTCGCCGCGGCCAAGATCCAGAACGCGCGGCTGATGGAGGAGAACGCCGAGAAGCGGCAGATGGACCGCGAGTTCGCCCTCGCGCGGGAGATCCAGCAGCGCCTGCTGCCGGAGGACCCGCCGCCGCTGCCGGGCTGGGAGCTCCACGGCTCGAACGTCGCCTCCCGCCAGGTCTCCGGCGACTACTTCGACTTCCGGCTGCGCCCCGACGGAAAGATCTACGCGACGATCGCCGACGTCTGCGGCAAGGGCGTCGGGCCGGCGCTCCTCATGGCGTCGCTCCAGGCCTCCTTCCACGCCTGGGCCGACGAGGGCGTTCCCGTCGCCGAAATGACGGGCCGCCTCTCCGAGGCGATCTCGCGTCGGACGGGGCCCGACCGCTTCATCACCTTCTTCCTGCTGCTGCTGGATCCGGCGACGGGCGAGGTCGAGTACACCAATGCCGGGCACAACCCCGGCATCCTCCTGCGCGCCAACGGCTCGCTCGAAGAGCTCGGCTCGCACGGGTTGCCGCTCGCGCTCTTTCCCGGGAAACCCTACGGCTCGGCGAAGCTCACGCTGGCGCGCAACGACCTGCTGCTCCTCTACACGGACGGCGTGACCGAGGCCAACGACCCGGAGGGCACCGAGTTCGGGATGCCCCGCCTGAAGGAGTTCGTCGGCGCGCAGCTCGGCAAGGCCGCTGCGGACGTCGAGAAATCGCTCGGCGAAGCGCTCGAGGGACATGCCAAGGGCGAGCCCTACGCGGACGACCGGACGCTGGTGATGGTGAGGAGACTGCCCGCCTAGGGAAACTCGAGGTCGAAACGACACGGGTCCCGAAAAAGCCTCGTCGTCGCTTTCGACCCGAAGTGGGGTCAACGCTGAAATCCTGACGTCTGCCGTGGTGCGTCCGCCAGTGACCCGAAGTGGGGTCAACGCTGAAATCCTGACGCCCGCCGTGGTGCGTCCGCCAGGAATGGGGTTGAGGACTGCCCCCTGCCATCTCCTGGAGGGCACGCCGCGAGCCGATTCAGGAATTCAGCGTTGACCCCGCCATCGACCCCGGCGGCTCGAGTTTCGAGTTTCCGCTATTCTCGGATCTCCAGCCTCTTGATGATCTCGTGGAGCGTCGTGGGCTTGATTTTCAGGAGCTCCGCCGCCCGCTTCTGGATGCCGCCGGTGCGGCGCAGAGCGGTGCGGATCAGGCGCCGCTCGTAGTCTTCGACCAGCTGCTTGTAGGTCGCGCCGTTCTCGGGAAGCCGGACGGGCAGCTCGCCGCGGTCCGGGGTCAGCACGGTCTCGGGCAGGAGCGAGAGCCCGATCTGACCGCCGGGCGGACACAGCACGACGGCGCGCTCGAGGGCGTTCTCGAGCTCGCGGACGTTGCCCGGCCAGTCGTGGTCGAGCAGGGCCCGGAACGCCTCCGGGTCGATGCCGCTGATCGGCTTCTCGTTCTCGGAGGCGTACAGGCGCATGAAGTGCTCGGCGAGCAGCGGGATGTCTTCGCGGCGCTCCCGCAGCGGCGGGATCGAGATCGTGATGACGCAGAGGCGGTAGTAGAGGTCGTCGCGGAAACGGCCCTCGGCGACGGCCTTCTTCAGGTCCACGTTGGTCGCGGCGATGATGCGGACGTCGACCTTCTGCGTCTCGACGCTGCCGACCCGCATGAACTCCTTCTCCTGGATCACGCGCAGCAGCTTGGCCTGCGTCTCCATGCTGACCGTGCCGATCTCGTCGAAGAAGATCGAGCCGCCGTCGGCCGCTTCGAAGAGGCCCTTCTTGTTGGCGATCGCGCCGGTGAACGCGCCCTTGACGTGGCCGAAGAGGTTCGACTCGAGCAGGTCCGCGGGCATCGAGCCCGAGTTGACGGTGACGAACGGAGCGCCCGAGCGCGGCGAGTGCGTGTGGACGGCGCGCGCGACGAGCTCCTTGCCCGTGCCGCTCTCGCCCTCGACGAGGATCGTCGAGCGCGACGGGCCGGCCAGACGGACGAGCTCGAAGACCTTGCGCATGCCGGTGGACTTGCCGACGATGCGGCCGAGCCCGTAGCGCTGCGAGAGCTCCTCGCGCAGGCGGCGGTTTTCCGCCGTCAGGCGCCGCGCCTCCGCGCCCTTGCGGAGCGTCAGCAGGACTTCCTCGTTCTGGAAGGGTTTCGGGATGTAGTGGAACGCGCCGAGGCGCATCGCCTCGATCGCGCCCTCGATCGACGAGTAGGCCGTCACGATGACGACGACGGCGTCGGGATCGCGCCGGAGCACGTCGCGGAGGACGTCCATCCCGGGCCGGTCGGGGAGCATCAGGTCGAGGAGGACGACGTCGTAGGGCTCGGCCTCGAAGAGCGCGACGGCTTCCCCGGCCGAGGCGGCGGCATTGACCTCGTAGCCCTCGCGGGTCAGCAGCGTTCCGAGGACGTCGCGGATGACCTCCTCGTCGTCGACGACGAGCACTCTCATGACGGAGACCCCTCGGGCACCAGCGGCAGCTCCACGCAGGCCTCGGTGCCGCCGCCCGCGCGAGCCGCGAGCGCGATCGTCCCGCCGTGGCGCTGCACGATGTCGCGCGAGATCGCGAGTCCGAGGCCCGTGCCGCCGGATTTCTTCGTGGTGAAGAACGGCTGGAAGGCCTTCTGCGCGGCGGTGTTCGAGAGTCCCGGGCCCCGATCGGCCACCGTCACGCGGACGTTCTCGCCGCGCCGTTCGAGACGGCAGGAGACGACGCCGCCCTCGGGCGAGGCGTCCCGGGCGTTGGCGAGCAGGTTGACGAAGACCTGCTCGAGGTCGCGCGGATCGCCGACCACGTGGGCCGGCGGCCCTTCGGGATCGGTCTCGAGCTCGAGGCGGCGGCCGGCGAAAGCGGTCTCGACGGACTCGGCGGCGTTGACGAGAACGCCGCGCAGGTCCGTTTCGACGGGCGTGCGCGCGCGCGGCCGCGCGAACTCGAGCAGGTTGTTGACGAGGTGCGCGGCGCGGAACGTCTGGCGTTCCATCTTCTTCAGGATCGGATAGCGCGGGTCGCCCGGCGGCGTCTCCGACAGCAGCATCTGGGCGTAGGAGGAGAGGCCCGCGATCGGCGTGTTCACCTCGTGGGCGACGCCGGCGGCCAGCACGCCGAGCGAGGCGAGGCGCTCGCGCTCGGCCAGCGCGCGCTCGGCTCGAATGCGGTCGGTCATGTCCTCGACGACGACGACGCGGCGGTCGGGTGCGCCGCGGAATGCCGACACGGACAGCTGCAGGTCCCGTCCGGGGCCGTCGCGGCCGTCGAGCCTCGTCTGGAAGCGCCACTCGGCGCCGCCCGGCGGGGGCTCGCCGAGCGAGACGCCCGGGAGCGCCTCGGAGAGCGGGAGACCCTCGAGCTCCGTCTCGGAGCGTCCGGTCAGCGCGGCGAAGGCCGGGTTGGCGGTGTGGATCCGGCCGTCGGCGTCGAGGACGACGATGCCCGAGGAGGAGGAGCGGATGACGCTCTCCTGGTACTCCTGGAGGGTCCGGATCTCGGCGAGACGTTCGGCGAGCGCGCCGTAGAGCCGCGCGTTCTCGTAGGCGAGGCTCGCCTGGGCGAGCACGGCCGTCAGGAGGGACTCGTCTTCCGTGGACAGGGGGATGCGGCCGTCCTTGTAGCCCACGCCGAGCGCCCCGACGAGCTCGCCGCCGCACCGCATCGCGAAGAACGCGCGGTAGCCGAGTGCGTGAAGCCGGAGGAGGGCCGGCGGCGGCGTGGCGCCGAAGGCGGTGCCCCGCAGGCGCAGGCGCTCGTCGCGGGCGAGCGACTCGGCCAGGGCCGCCGCGTCCGGATCCCGGCCCGGGCCTTCGAACAGGAACAGCGAGCACGGCACGACGCGCAGCGCCTCTTCGACCCGGCGCACGATCGTCTGGACGAGCTCCTCGCGGGGCCGCGGTGTGGCGAAGTCGCGGGCGATGTCGAGCAGCGCCCGCCGCGCGCGGTAGGTGTCGTGGTACTGGATGCGCTCGAGCACGTCGGTGATGCGCTTTTTCACGGGAACGAGGAGCGACGCGAGGACGATGCCCGAGGAGAACGCGATGACGTTCTTGCCGGCCGCCGCCATGCCGACGAGCGTCCGGTCGAGGAGCGAGTTGAGCAGGACGAACGTGAGGCCGCCGAGGAGCACGGCGCCGGTCGTGCCGATCGCCTCGCGCACGAAGATCTCGACGTCCCAGAGGCGCCACTTCAGGATCGCGTAGGCGAAGGCGAGCGGCATGAGCACGAGCGGGACGACGGCGAGGCTCGACAGCAGGGCCGACTCGAGGCCGAACGCCCGCGGCAGCGCCGACAGGAGCAGGAACGGCGCGAGGCCCACGATGACGCCGAGCGCGATCCACCGCACCTGCTTCTCGGCTTCGGCGTCGTCGCGCCGGTGCCGCATCAGCTCGAGCAGGCGGGCGAGGACGCCGCAGACGTAAACGACGAAGTAGACGAACCAGAAGCGCTCGCAGGCTTCCAGGTACGCGGCCGCGGCCGGCGTGGCGCGCGCGCCGAGGACCGAGAACTCGGCCACGAGGTAGCCGGCGGCCGGCAGGTAAAGGAGCGGGACGACGCGGCGCGCGCGGATGGGCCGCGGGAAGAGCAGGAAGAAGTGGAGGAGCACTGCCGGCAGGAACGCCCGGAAGAAGTCCTCGGTCAGCCACGAGGCGCGCCAGAAGGCATCCCGCGGGCCGGCCGGCGTGATCAGGTAGATCGCGAAGGAGGAGAGGCACAGAACCCAGAACAGAAGCGCCGGCCCGCTACGGTCGCGGGCGACGGTGAAGAGGCCGATGATCAGGTACAGGATTCCGACGAAGGCGAGAAACAGGTAAGTCGTGTCGAAGCGGACCGACGGCTCGCCGAGCGAGACGCCGCGCACCTCGCCGTCCGGCGACAACACGACGAGGGCGTGCGGGAAGGGCTTGCGGGCCAGCTGCTTTTCGGGGGACTCGAGCGAAGCCGCCGTCTGGCCGTCGGCGATCAGGATCCGGTCTCCGGCCGAGAGTCCGGCGCGAGCCGCGGCGCTCGACTTCTCGACCGAGCGCAGCCGCAGCGCGCCGCCCTCGCGATCCGCCACGAAGCCCGTCGCGGTGAAGCTGTCGACCTTGCGCGCAAAGGACACGAAGCCGACGGCGACCGTGGCGACGGTCAGCACGGCGAGGCCGGCCAGGAGCAGACGCTTCACGAAACCAGGCACGCGGGTGGATTCAGCAATCCGAATGCCATCCACGGCGTCGAAATCGGAGCACTTAAGCCTTTGGGATTCAGCATTTGTCCCCTGACCCCAGGATTCGACATACGGAAAGAATCAAGAAACTGAATATAGTCCAAAAAACTTTTGGACCGGGTTCGGGGCCGCCTGGAGCCGCGATTGGCTCGGCGGAAGAGGTGAAAACGTGAGGCGGTGGAACCGCGGCGCTAGAAGCTCACCGCGACGCCGCCCAGGAGGCGGTTGGCGGTGACGGGCTCGTCTTTGTGCTCGGCCAGCGCGGTTCCCTTGGCGTTCTCGACTGCGACGATCAGCTTCCAGCCGGCGCCGAAGGGCGTGATACCGATGACGGACAGGTCCTGGGCGACCGACAGGGAGAGCTTGTCGGAGTCGTTCGAGACGAGCGACGCGGCCGTCTGGAGGTCCTGCCGAATGCCGCGGACGAGCAGCGCGATGCCGGTCTTCGTCGGGAGCACCTCGACCGACGCGCGCGCGGCCCAGAAGCGGCCGGCATTGCTCGTCAGGCCGTAACTCTCCATGCTCGGCGCCGCGACGTTGCCGTCGATCGTGCCGTAGCGCACCGAGATGTTTCCCGACACGGTGTTGGAGAGCTTCTGCGTGACCGAGGCCTTGAGCTGCTTCACCGAGTTTCCGTCGAGGAAGTAGACGCTGTCGAAGTCCGTCAGGAAGTCTCCCTGGAAGAACGCGCGCACGAGCTCGCCCATCCTGGCTTCGGAGACCTCGACGTCGACCTGCGAATCGGCGCCGACCTTGCGTTGAAAGCCGACGGCGACCGCACGCGTCGCGGCCGGGTCGAGGCTCTCTTCGATCGAGGCGATGCGCGGCATCACGGCGGTGGCCTGCGAGGTCGAGCCGAGCGCGCGGTAGAGGCCGCGCGCATAGATCGTGCCGCCGCCGATGCCGTAGCGGACGGTCGCGATGGGCGCGATGCCATAGGCGCCCGGCGCGGCCCCGAGATAGCGCGCGACCACGCCCCCGTCGACTTCGAGCCTGTCGCTCGCCTTGAAGGACGCCGAAGCGGCCAGGTCTGCGTCCGGCGCGGCCTGAACCAGCACGCCGTCCGCGCCCACGCCCGACGGGCCGACGCTCGCTTCCCAGTGCCGGTAGACCATTCCGACCGAGACTCCCGGCGTGTCGAGGGACGCCGGACGGCCGTAGTCCGCGTTGACCTCCCAGGTGCGCGACGAGATGGGGAAGATCGTCGTGCCGAGCGAGGTCGCGCGGTAAAGATTCGTCTCTTCGATGTACCGGGCGCCGACCGACTCGACGCTGCCTTGCTCGGCGCCGCGGCTCCAGTTGACCGCATGCGTCTCGAGCGACGCGGGGCTGTCGGCGAAGGAAAGGCTGTTGCGGCGCGTCGAGACCTGAACGTGCTCGTCGGCGGAAGGCGCGACGTCGAGCGCGACGCCGGCCGCGTTGCCGGTCGTCATGTCGCCCGGCGTGTCCCCGTTGCCGAGGCGCGCGTAGTCGCCCGCGATTCCGTAGCTCCAGCCGTTGGGGAGCCCGCCATGGAGGCCGAGCGCCGCGCGCGACAGGGGCGCGCTCGAGCTCTGCGCCGCCGCCTCGGTGACGGTCGTCAGCTCGCCCGCGATGAGCTTGTTCAGCGCGATGCGCTGCGTGGGTGTCGTCGACTTGTCGGCAATCTCCTCCAGAGCGATCTCGCGCAGCACGTCGGTCGGGAGCCTTTCGCGCATGTCCCAGATCGTCTGCGGCTCGGGCTCCTGCGGCTCGGTCCTGCCCTTGGGCGTGAGCGCGATCGACACGGAGGAAACGCCGGCCGTGACGCCGGCCTGGTGCCAGAGCCGCTGCATCGCGGGCTCGAAGCCGCGTTTGTACGCGACCAGGTCGTAGACGCCCGGCGCCGCCGACGCGAGGACGAACGTGCCGTCGTTGGCGGTGTGGAGCCGCGTCAGGGAGTTGTCGCCGACGTTGACGAAGATCACCAGAACGCCGGACAGCGGGGTCTGCGCGTGACGCACGACACCGGAGATGGGGGGCGCTGGCGGACCGGCCAAGGCCGTTCCGGCTGCCAGGGTCAGCCAGAGGGCCGAGAGCGCGAGGACGATGCGGTGCCGTTTCATATACCGGGCCCGAGGGTCCAGTTCAGAAGTATAGATTTCTCCAAAGTCAATTGCCACAGAACCGGGGAAACCTGGGAGGCCCGGGCAGGGGCCGGTCAGCCCTTCGGGGACCAAGGGCCCGAATTCAGGGACCGGTCTCGCTGCTGCCGGGGGCGAAAAGCCCCTTCAGGACGTGGCCCGCGATCGCCGGGTTTTCCTTCAGACGGCGCACCGAGTAGGCGTACCAGGCCTCGCCGTAGGGCACGTAGACCCGCAGGCGGTGTCCCTCCGAGGTCAGCCGGCGCCGCAGCGTCCGGGCGACACCGAGGAGCATCTGGAACTCGTACTGATCGCGGGTCAACTTCAGTCGCGCGACGAGCGCGAGGGCGCGCTCGACGAGAACGGGGTCGTGCGTCGCGATCCCGACGTAGCGCCCGGCGGCGAGGAGCGCCTCGAGGAGGCGCATGTAGCCGTCGCGAATCTCCTCGCGGTCCTGGAACGCGATCGACGCGGGCTCGACGTAGATGCCCTTGCACACGCGGACATTCCCGCCGACCTGCGCGACGCGCCGTCCGTCCTCGAGGCTCCGGCGCAGATAGGCCTGCAACACGATGCCGACGCGCTCGTACTTCTTCAGGAACTCGAAGTAGATCTGGAGCGTGAGCTCGGTGACCGGCGAGTCCTCCATGTCGATGCGCACGAAGTTGCCGTGCGCCCGCGCCGCTTCGACGATGCGGGCGAACTGGTGGCGGCAGTGGTCGGGGTCGAGTTTCAAGCCGAGCGCCGAGAGCTTGACCGAGATGTTCGAGTCGACGCCCTGCGCGGCGATCGCGGCGAGCGCCCGCTGATACTCGATGACGGTCGCCTCGGTCTCGTCGAGCCGCGTGACGTCCTCGCCGAGAACGTCGAGGGTCGCCATGCAACGGTCCGCGTTCAGCGCGCGCACGGTGGCGATCGCCTCGTCGAGCGTCTCGCCGGCGACGTAGCGCGAGGCGATCGACCTGACGAGCGGCCGAGGCACGAGCGGCAGCGTCCTGACGACCAGCCGGTTGAGCGGGTTCACGGAAGCACCGGTTCGACGTCGCCGCGCGCGGCCCGGGCGAAGCACCAGACCTCGACCTCGCGCGCTCCGGCCGAGCAGAGGCGGGACGCGCACTCGCGGGCCGTCGCCCCCGACGTCGCGACGTCGTCGACGAGCAGAACGCGCCGGGGCGGCGTGCCGCGCACACGGAAGGCGCCGCGGACGTTCGCCCGCCGCCGCGCGGCGGGCACGAGGCTCTGCCGCTCGGTCTCGCGCGTCTTGACGAGGCGGCCGTCCGCCAACGGCCGGCCGAGGCGGCGCGCCACCTCGGCCGCCAGCACGCCGGCCGGGTGATAGCCGCGCTCTCGCCGGGCGCGGGGCGTTGCCGGGACGGCGGCGATCTCGTCGGCCCCGGTTTCCTCGAGCCGTTCGACGAGCACGTCGGCCAGGCGCGCGCCGAGGAAGTCCGCGCCCTGAAACTTGAAGGCGAGCAGGATCTCGCGGGCGGACCCGCGATAGGGCGCCGCGGCGGCGAGCCGCGCAAAGGGCGGCGGGTCGAGGAGGCAGCGCCCGCAGGCGGGACCCGCGGCGGCCTCGCCGAGCGGCTCGTCGCAGACGCCGCAGCGGCTCGCGTCGCGCCGGGGCAGGGCTTTCCAGCACGCCGCGCAGACGCCGCCGCGCCACAACTCCCGGACCGGGTCGACGCGACAGGCCAGGCAGATCGACGGCAGGACGAACGCCGCGGCGTCTTGCGCGAGCTGCGCGATCCGTTTTGCCCCAAGCGTCGGCGTGGCGGCCTCCGTAAACCGGAAAGCGGCGAGATTGTACCCGCTCGCGCGCGGGGGTTATCCGTTAGAGTTCGAGCGAGACGGATTTCGCGCTTCGGTTCGCATCGGACGAGGAGGTGGCGTGCTGACCTGGAAGAGATTCCTGATCCTTGCGGCCGCGGGCCTGGCTC
This sequence comes from Thermoanaerobaculia bacterium, assembly GCA_035500755.1. Taxonomy (GTDB): domain Bacteria; phylum Acidobacteriota; class Thermoanaerobaculia; order UBA5066; family Gp7-AA6; genus DAHUXD01. The sequence goes on from DATJXB010000079.1 coordinate 16,924, forward strand.
TGGCGTCGCCCGCGTGGGCGCAGTTGTTCGGCGTCAGCGCGACCTACGGCTCCGTCAACGACATCAGCCACACGCTGAACCTCGAAGGGTTCAAGCCGAGTGAGTACACGATTTCCTTCGACTACCGCTTCGAGCACGCGGCCCTGCTGCGCATGACCTACGGCTCGATGTGGACCCAGCAGTCGCTTTCCGGACAGACCGTCAACGGGGTGTTCGTCCCGTCCGCGAAGGAACGCATCAACTACCTGACGCTGGACGCCTCGTATCTCTACACGGAAGGTTTTTACACGGGCGGCCTCTTCGGCGGGATCGGCGGCTACAACGTGGATCCCCAGCCGATGCCGCCCGGCTTCGAGACCTACCAGGATCCGAACCGGAAGTACTTCGGCTTCAACCTCGGCGCCGACGGCGAGTTCCGGCTCACCAAGGCCGTCGCCATCGTCCTCCGGCTGACGTACCACAACATCTCGTCGAGCCCTTCGCGGCAGTTCTTCAACGCGGACGCGGGACTGGTGGCGAGGTTCTGATCGCGGGAGGCGGGAGGCGGGAGGCAGGAGCGGAGGCTACTTCGGTTCTTGTCCCTTCGGCTCCGGTTTTTCCGGGATCAGCGGCAGCAGGGTCGAGTCCTTCTTCGAGGACAACGAGATCTGCGCCTGGATCCGCGTCACACCCTTGATGCCGAGAATGCGGCGCTGAAGGAAGTCCGCCAGCGACGCCGGGTCTGCGGCCTTCACCTTCAGCCGATACGCGAACTCGCCCGCCAGGTAGTGACACTCCTGGACCGCGAGGAGCTTCTCGAGGTCGTCGACGAACCCCTTCTCGAATCGCGGATGTTCGAGGCTGACATCCACGTACGCGGTGAGCGGAAGCCCCATCTTCTCGTGGTCGAGCAGGGCGACGAAGCCACGGATCATGCCGTGGCGTTCCATCTTCTTGATGCGCTCGTTGACGGACGGCGTCGTCAGGCCGACGGCGCCGGCAATACGGGCCTGCGACAGCTTCCCGTTGCGCTGGAGCATGTCCAGGATCCGCAGATCGATTTCGTCGATGCTCATTCGGGCAGCTGTCTAAAAAATCAGCCTTATAAGATTAGTTAGTTCGGAGCTTACGACTAATAATATTAGCCTCCCGCAGGGTGTCAATGGCCTAATTTCCGCTCTTCTATAATCGCTGCAAGGAAATGGCTAAGCGGGACTACTACGAGGTCCTGGGGGTCGCCAGGGGGGCCTCGGAGGCCGAAATCAAGAAGGCCTACCGCCGCCTGGCCCGGAAGCTCCATCCGGACGTCAATCCGGGCGACAAGGCCGCTCAGAAGCGCTTCCAGGAGGTCCAGGAGGCCTACGAAGTCCTTCAGGACGAGGAGAAGAGGCGGGCCTACGACCGCTTCGGCCACGCCGGGCCGGGGGCGGGGCCCGGCTTCGGAGGGTCCGGATTCGACCCCCGGACGGCCGGGGCGGGCTTCGGGGGCTCAGGCTTCGGCGGGCAGGGAGGCTCCCCGTTCGAAACCTTCCACTTCGAGTCGGGAGACCTCGGGGACGTCTTCGGCAACCTCTTCGGAGGCCGGAGAGCCCGGTCGGGGCCTCAGCCCGGCGCGGACCTGAGAGCCGAGCTCGAGGTTCCTTTTCGCGATGCGGTGCTCGGCGGCACGGCCTCGCTCGCGCTGCGCCGCGAGAACGTCTGCCCGACGTGCCACGGCACGGGACGTCAGGGCAAGGAGACCTGCCCGACCTGCCGGGGCGCGGGAACGGTGGCCGAGTCCGAACGCGTGCGCGTGCGGATTCCGGAAGGCACCGAAGACGGCGGCGTCGTCCGGCTGCCCGGAAAGGGCGGCCCCGGCGAGTCGGGCGGACCCGCCGGCGACCTCTACGTCACGGTGCGCGTCGCGCCGCATCCCTACTTCGAGCGGCACGGCAACGACATTCACGGCATCGTGCCGGTGACCGTCAAGGAAGCTTACGCAGGTGCCGACATCGACGTGCCGACGATCCACGGCACCGTGCGCGCGAAGGTGCCGCCGTCGACGCAGAGCCGGCA
>DATJXB010000080.1:0-3794 GCA_035500755.1 Thermoanaerobaculia bacterium
CGGCCCGTGAGCCGTCGCAGGCCCCGTCCGAAGGCCGCTCGACCCGCCGCCCCCGGCCCCTCCGAAACCTCCCGCGACCCGCGCGCGACCCGGACGGCTCTCGCGGCGCTCCTGGTATCTCTGGTGACCATCTGGGTCTTCCTCCCCGTGCTCGGCTTCGACTTCGTCAACTACGACGACCCGGCTTACGTCGAGGCCAATCCCCACGTGCTCCGCGGCCTGACGGCCGGTGGCGTTGCATGGGCCTTCGGCACGACGCACGCCTCCAACTGGCACCCGCTGACCTGGCTCTCTCACATGGCGGACGTGCAGCTCTTCGGCCTCTCCCCGGCCGGCCATCACGGGACGAGCCTCCTGCTCCACGTCGTCTCCGCCGCGCTCCTGCTCCTCTTGGTCCGCACCTGGACGGGCAGCGTCGGCGTCGCGACGGCCGTGGCGGCCCTTTTCGCCTGGCACCCGGCCCACGTGGAGTCGGTCGCCTGGGTCTCCGAGCGCAAGGACGTGCTCTGTGCCCTGCTGCTCTGGCTGACCTTCGGGGCCTACACCGCGTACGCGCGCCGGCCGCCCTCGGCCCGTGGCCCTCTTCGCCTCGCCGTCGTCGCGCTGCTCCTGGCGCTCGCGCTGATGGCCAAGCCGATGGCGGTCACGGCCCCGTTCCTGATGCTGCTTCTCGACGCGTGGCCGCTCGGCCGGCTGCCGCTCGACGTCGCGCCGGACGCGGCGCGCGTCCGTCCCCTCCTCGTCGAGAAGCTCCCCCTGCTGGCCCTCTCCGCCCTGTCGTGCGTCGTCACCGTCGCCGCGCAGCGCGCCGGCGGCGCCGTGGCGAGCCTGGGCGCGCTTTCGCTGCCCGAGCGCCTGGGCAACGCCGCGGTCGCGCTCGTCGCCTATCTCGGGATGTTCTTCCGGCCTGCCGGCCTGGCCGTCTTCTACCCGCACCCCGGCGCTCCGTCTCCGCTCGCCCTCGGCGGCTCGGTGATGCTCCTCCTGGCCCTGACCTGGGGCGTCTGGCGCGCGCGCCGGCGCTTCCCTTTCCTGCTCGTGGGCTGGCTCTGGTTCGTCGGGAGCCTCGTCCCGGTCATCGGCCTCGTGCAGGTGGGCGAGCAGGCCCTGGCCGACCGCTACACCTACGTCCCCTACGTCGGGCTCGGTCTCGCTCTCGCGGAAGGCGCGCGGCAACTCCTGAAGCTCCACGCACGCGCGGGTCGCGCGCTCGTCGCGGCGGGCGGCGCCTTTCTCCTCGCGCTCGTCCCTGTCGCGCGAGGGCAGGTCGGCGTCTGGCACGACAGCGTGACTCTCTTCCGTCGAGCGGTGGAGGTCACGCGCGAGAACCACGTGGCGGAGAGGCTCCTCGGCGTCGCGCTCCTGGATTCGGGCGACACGGCCGGGGCGGAGCCTCACCTCCGGGAGGCCGTTCGCCTGAGGCCCCGCTCCGCCGCCGCGCTCAATGCGCTCGGCGTCGCCCTGACGCGGCTCTCCCGCCCGGGTGACGCCGAGGCGGCGCTGGACGCGTTTCGGCGCGCCGTGGCCGCCGACCCCGGCGACCCGGCCTCTCACAACAACCTGGGCAACTCCCTCGAAGCGAAGGGAGACGTCGAGGGCGCGCTCGCCGAGTTTGGCGAGGCGATCCGCCTCGCACCCGGAAGCGCCGCCGGGTACCGCAACAGAGGCCTCACTCTCGCCGAGAAAGGACGGCTCGAGGAGGCCCGGCGCGCGCTGGAGGAGGCGGTGCGCATCGAGCCCGGCCACGCCCCCACGCTGGGCGACCTCGGCACCGTCCTCGCGCAGCTCGGGCGAGACGACGAGGCTCTCGAGCGCTACCGCGAATCCCTGCGGCTCGATCCGGCCTCCCGGCTGGTTCGCCGTCAACTGGCGCGCCTCCTCGCCCGGTCGGGCCGGCTCGAGGACGCGATCGCCGCGCTGCGCCAGGGCCTGGACCGCGACGAGGACGATCACGGCGGACGCGTCCTGTTGACGCAACTCTACCTGGCCGCGGGTCGGCTTGAGGCCGCGCGGCAGGAGATCGCGATTCTCGAGACGAAGGCTCCCGCCGAGGCCCACGACTTGGGGCGCCGGCTGCAGGCCGCCGCGCAGGGCCACCGCTCGCCCTGACGCGAGGTCCGTCTCCTGTACCGGAACGAGCGTGCCGGCCTAGTAGTCGGCCGCCGGGTCGAACGGCTTCGTGGGAAACGTCGCCGCAACCGGGGGCGGCTGGATCACGGGGCTCGACCGGCCCGCCTCCCCGGGGTCGAAGACGACGAAGCCGACTCCGGGCGAGCCGTTGGGGAGCGTGTAGTCGTCCGCCGGGTACGCCGGGCTCCGGAAGCCGGGGTCCTGCACGACGCTCCCCAGGTCCTCCCCGACCTGCACTTGCCATTTCATGAACGTGTAGAACGTCCAGTTGTTCGTGTTGCCGTTGCAGGGCGCGTTCGGCCCCGTGCCGGGACTCGGCTGCACCGCGAAGGCCTTCGCGTCGCCGGCAAATCCCCCGTCGGTGCGCCAGTACATGTTGCTGCTCCATTCCTGGAACTGCGGATAGGGGACACCGCCGGAATAGAGACATCCCCCCTGCACCCAGAACTTCGGCGTCGACGAATTGCTGCGATCGAAATAGAAGAGGTTGTTGCGGACGACGAATTCCTGCGGAATGGCGGAAGGTACGCCGTTTCCGTAGGGAAAGTTCACGGACACCATGCCCTGGCGCCCGAAGGCGAGGATGTTGTTCCTGACGATGTTCGCTTCACCGGGGGCGGCGGGACCGTGAGGCGTGTAGACCGGAAATCCCGAAACGCGATAGACGAGATTGTTCTCGACGTCCACCAAACCGGTATTGCTGTCCAGATAGACCCCGTTGCCCCCATAGCCGTTCGGATCCAGGCTGGACGCGTCGGTGACGTCATGAATCCTGTTGTTCAGAATCCTGTTCCCCGCGGCGGTGAACACCGCGTTTCCTCCGTCGATTCGGATGGACCCGCCGTCGTTCATGACGCCCTGCAGCAGGTCGTGGACGTGGTTGAACGAGATCGTGTTGTTCGCGTTCCCGATGCCGACCGGCGTGGTCGTGTCCGGGATGCCCTGGGACGTCGAGATCGCGCAGTGGTAACCGTCATAGACGTCGTTGTGCGTGTACAGATTGTCGTGTCCCATCCCCTGGCCGATGCCGAAGGAGGCCGGAATCGTCCTTCCGTAGCCCTCGACCACGTCGTTTCGAACGGTCGTCCACTGCGCCTCGTTCGCATCGGTATCCGCCTGCACGTAGGGCTGCCCGATGCGTATCCCCAAGGCGCCTATGTCGTAGAAGGCGCTGTCCGCGATCACGTTGTACGCGACCAGCGCGGAGAGATCGGTGGAGACGCAGTAAGCCGGCGCCGATGCGGCGTTGATGCAGGGAATGAACTCGAGGCCGGCGCCGGAGGTCTGCGTCACGATCCCCGACTCGAACGTGATGTGCTGCGAGTTCTGAAACGACACCGCGGCGCTGATGTCGGGCTCCAGCTCGACCGACTTGTGGCCGGCCGCGGGGACCGTGTAATCGTCGTGCGCGAACGTCAGGCCGCGAAACGTCACGTATTGCAGGTTCGAGGCGACGAGCACCTGCGGCAGCTGCGGGACGACGACGAGGTCCGTGTTCGGGTTCTCGCCGGCTGCGGCGAGATACGTCAGCGTCCACGGCGTCGCCGAGCGGTCCAGAAACCACTGCCCGGGTTGCGTGAGCTCGCTCGGGACGTTTTCCACCAGGTACCGGTTGCCGGCAATGAAGCCCCCCTCGGTCGCGTGGTTCTGTGAGAACCCGGTCG
>DATJXB010000081.1:0-7348 GCA_035500755.1 Thermoanaerobaculia bacterium
CCAAACGAGCGTCGACGGCAGTTCGGGCGGACCGGCGTTCCCCGGCACGCCGGAATCGGCCGGGACATGGAGATAGTCCCGGCAGCCGGGCTCGCCTTCCTCGCGGGCAAGCACGCCGTCGGCGCGCAGGGCGAAGGGCGTGAGCCCGGCCTCCGGGGGCGGCCATTGATCGGCCGTGCGCCAGCCGTCGGCGCCCGGAACCTGATAGCGGATCGGCGGGCCGTCCATGACGCCCGTGTCCCTGCCCTTCAGCCAATGGTCGTACCAGGCCAGCACCTCGCAATGCAGCGATTCCCAGGGCCACGAGAAACCGCCAGGAGACAGGAGCGCCATCCGCACGTTGGGGTTGCCGCGCAGCGCCGCCCAGGCCGAGAAGGTCGAGGGCAGGTGCATGGGGACGTTGTCCCAGTCGGCGCCGAGATAGACCGGGATCTCGACCGTCTCGAGCAGCGGCCGCACGTTCCGCGCGTCCCAGAAGGCGTCGTGGGTCGGGTGCTCGATCGCCGCCGCGCGCCAGAGTTCGCCGAACGGACGCTCCGGATAGCGGGCGTGGATGAGATCCTTGAGAACGGTGACGATCGCCTCGCCGTTGAGGTTCTGCATGCGCGCGTGGATCGCCGGGATGCCGAGCAGGTCGCGGACGAGGTCGATGCGCCAGCTACGCCAGAACGAGTCGGGTCGCTGCGACAGCACGCCGACGGCGGGGAGCCAGGCCGAGAAGAAGCCCGCGTTGAGGAGGCCGTGGTGCCAGACGGCGTCATAGACGTCGTCGGTGGTCAGGAGCGGCGCGATCGCCTTGAGGTGGGGGGGCTTCATCGCCGCCGCGCCGAGCTGCGCCATGGCGAAATAGCTGACGCCGAGCATGCCGACATTACCGTCGCACCAGGGCTGAGTCGCCGCCCACTCGACGAGGTCGTAGAGATCCTCCCGCTCCTGCTGGTCGAGAAGCGAATAGACGCCGCCGGAGCCGCCGGTGCCGCGGGCGTTGGCGATCAGGTGAACGTAGCCGCGCGGCACGAAGAAGTCGGACGCGCCGGCCTCGATGAAGCCGAGCGGCGCGCCGACGTCCTGTATCTGCCGAGGATAGGCGGAGAAGGAGACGAGCGCCGGAAAGGGGCCCTCCGAATCCGGTTGGAAGAGATCGGCGAGCAGCGTCGTCCCGTCGCGCGCCGTGACTTCGACATTGTTGGTGCGGCGCATCGCGAAGGACGGCTCGCTGAGGTTCGCGTAGTCACGCCCCGTCGTCTGGGGACCGTTGAGGCGCCGTTCCCCCGGACCCTGTCCTGCGATCGTGTTCGTCATCGCCATGCCTTCGGCTCAATGGGTTCCGTGCGCCGGGTCGTGGCCTGGAGCCCGCGCTGCTCAGCCGGCGGTCCGGTCGAGGAGGACGGGCCCGCAAGCCTATTGCTCGTCCTCGAACAGCCAGAGTTCGGCGAGCGGTTGCGCCCGGCCGAAATCGCTTTCGCGGAGCCCGAGGAACGCCGGAATTCGCCGTCTCTGCGCCTCGGAGAGCGAGGCGACGAACGGCCGGAGCGCCGCCGTGACCGTCTTGACGTCGGCCGCCGGGAGGAGAGCCCGGCGCGTGATTGAGTTCGTCATGGGCTTCATCCCCTTGGCTCAGTTTGCTGATCGATCCATAACCCGCCGGCGTCCGCCGGGTACGCGGCCGCGGTTCTGGCGCGCGCCTTTGCGTCGAAATAAGACTGCGACCAGGCCATGCGGGGTCCGTCCGGCGGCTGCCCAACGCTCGCGGCGATCGACTTCAGGCTGATCGCACGACCCGCGGCGCCCCAATTGCCCTCCGCGACCTCGTTGATGACGGTAAGGATGCTCCCGCCCGGAGTCCTTGCGCCCATCGATTGCGCGATGGCGTCGGCGACCCAGGCGTGGACCTCGCTCTTGTGGGCCTGGTTCATGTAGCCTTCCGGGATCCAGACGTTGACCAGAAACTTCCCGGGTGCCGTGACATACGCGTCGTCGGCGCGCCCGCCGACCCACCAGTCGTCGGCGGCGAAGGCGGTGAAATATACCCAGGCGAAGGCGCGGCCGCCCCGCGTGTCGGCGCCGCCCTCCATCCTGATCAGCACGTCCGTCAGGCGGCGGGCGAGATCGGCCTTGGTCGCCTTGTCGAGCGCGGCGACGGGGTAACGCACATCCATGAGCGGCATGATGTTTCCTGTTGTTTCGGTCATCGAACCCGTTCTGGCCGCGCCGTCGAAGGATTGCTCAGCTGTGGTTGTCGGCGCCGTGGTCGCGCTCCCACTGCTCGATCCGGACGTCGTCGATCATGGCGGTCTCGACCAGGAAGACGTCCGACGTATCGGCCACGTCGAGTTCGATCGTCTCGGCGCCGCTGACGCCGAGACTGTCGCGCCGGCCGAGTCCGGTCCCGGCGACGGTCGCCTCGCCTTCGGCCACGAACACGTAGACGCCATGCTCCGCAGTTCGCGGCCGATAGGCGAACGTCCCGTTCCGGTCGGTGACGAGACGCGAGACGCGAAGGTCCTGCGGCGCTGGGAGCGCGCCGTCGGCGTCGCCGACGAGTTGGACGATCCGGTTCTTGCGGGTTCGCAGGACGAAATGGGCGCGATGATAGGTCGGCGGCAGGTAGAGCTGGCCTGGCATAAGCCAGAGGTAGATGGCGTTCATGTCTTCTGGGCTGATGCTCAGCTCGCAGTGCTTGCCGCCCGAGCCGGCGGAGAAGACGTAATAGTCGCCCTGGCGCAGTTGATCGACCGTCCCGCGGCCGGCGGTGTTGATGTGCGTCAGCTCGCCCTCGAGGACGAAGGCGCAGATGACGAAGTTGTGGTGCGGATGCATGTTGTAGCCGCAGCCGGCGCCGTGGAACGTCTCGTCGCCGAACACCCGCACCGCGCCGAAGCCGGGGCGGCCGCCCTGATACTGGTGGAAGTTGAAGCTCGACTCGCGGCTGATGAAGGCGCCGGGGTGGCCGGCGACGTAGGACGACCCGCCTCCATCCGAAGAAATGACGTCGTGGCCGCGCTCGCCGGCCCGGAGAACGAAGGTCTTGGTCATGGCTGCATCCTCGAGTTGGCCGTTCATGCGGACTGGGCGAGGTCGCGACCGCCGTCGGCGTAGCCGATGACGACCATCTCGAATTGGGCTTTGGGGGTGCCGCAGTCGGGGCAGACCCAGTCTGTCGGCACGTCCTCCCAGCGGGTGCCGGGCGCGAGACCATGCTCCGGAAGGCCGAGCGCCTCGTCGTAGGAGAATCCGCAGCCGAGGCACATCCAGCGTTTGAACGTTGTATCCATGGGGTGAAATTCTGCGCTACAGTGATGCGTGACGTGTAACGTCCTATAGTAACGCGCTACACTTGTCAAGCGCACCGATCGGGCGGCGGCGCACGGCCGCCCCGCGCGGTTGCCCTCTCTCGGGCATTTCGATTCGGCGGGGCGCTATCGAACGCGCGCCGGTCGAGGGGGAATTGCGAGACTTTTGCGAAATCCTGCATGATGCGCTATAGTAGCGCATCACCCCGTTGCGGACCCCAGTCGGCGACCCGTGACCGAAAGGCGAGGCGAAACGAATCATGGAGCAGAATTTGCGCGAGCACGTGCTCCAGCGGGTGCGGGCGGAAATCATCTCGGGGCAGAGCGGCCCCGGCAAGATGTACTCGGCGCCGTCGCTCGCCGCCGATCTGGGCGTCTCCACTACGCCGGTTCGAGAGGCCCTGCTGGATCTGGCGCGCGGCGGCCTGATCGAGCCGATGCGCAACCGCGGCTTCAAGGTGGTCGAACCCACCGTGGAGGAACTGCATAATCTGTTCGACATGCGCGAATTGGTCGAAGTTCGCGCAGCCGAGATCGTCGCCTCGCGGCTTGCCGACAAACGGCAGGAGGCGCGGGCGCTCATGCCGCTCGCCGACGCGGTCGGGGCGGCGGTCGAGAAGGACGATCTCTACGGCTATCTGGAAGCGGACCGCCGCTTCCATCAGGCTTTCCTGTCTGCCGCCGGCAACCCGATCCTGACCGAGGTCGCGATGGGTCTCAGGGACAAGATGCGCCTGCACGGCATCGGGTCACGGGCGGGGCTCGAACGGCAGGCGGCCTCCGTGACGGAGCACTACCGACTGATCGAACTGGCTGAAGCGGGCGACGTCGGCGAGATCAGGAGCCTGGCGAGCCATCACATCCGCACCTGGGAGCCGATTTTCGTCGAAGCCATACGGAAGGGTGCGCCTGCCTCCCGGCGCGGACTCACCCGTTCGGCGGCGCCAGGCTGACGGTCAGGGCGGAGTCGGCGGATGATAGGCGAACGTCGCCATCAACGCGGCGGCCAGAAGCAGCACGATCGGGGCATGAACGAGGAACTGGATCGAAGTGTAGCCGATCAGGTCCTTCGCCTTCAGCCCGAGAATGCCGATCAGCGGCAGCATCCAGAACGGATTGATCAGGTTCGGCAGTGTCTCTGCGATGTTGTAGACCATCACCGTCCAGCCGAGATGCGCGCCGACGTCGTTCGCCGCCTTCATGACATAAGGCGCCTCGATCACCCACTTGCCGCCGGCCGACGGGATGAAGAAGCCGAGGATGGAAGAATAGACGCCGACCAGGAACGAGAAGACCGTGGGACTGGCCGAGGCGCCGACGAACGCGTTGGCGAGGGCCTCGGAAAGGCTGGCGCCCGCCCCGTTGCCTGCGCGATCCCGGCATAGAAGGGGAACTGCAGCGCGACCCCGGAGACGGCGGGCATCGCCCGGGCGAACGCGCCGACGAAGCTCGACGGCCGCCAGTGAAGCAGCATGCCGATCACCAGGACGGCGAAATTGTAGGTGTTGAGGCCCGACAGCGCGACGAGCGGAGGCTTCGTCGCGAACGTCTGGGCGAGCCAGCCGAGCGCCAAGGTGACGACGGCGAGGGTCAGGATCGGCGAGTCCTCGAGAAACCCGGCTTCTCGGGCCGGCGCATTCCGCGGCAGGGGTTCGGGATCGAGGGCGACGCCCAGGTCGGCGGCGGTCCGCTCGGCCCCCGCCGGCGGGGCCGTCCAGAAGCAGATCGCCGCCGACAGAAAGAGGACGACGAGCGTCACGAGCCCGTTCTGCCAGGTCAGGATCGTCTCGGAAAAGGGGATGACGCCGGTGACCGCGACGAGATTGGCGGGAATCGACGCGGGGTTGGCCTGAAGCTGGGCGGCCGACGAGGTCAGGCCGAGCGTGAATCCGCATCCGAGGCCGAGGTAGGCCGCCGCGCCGGCGGCGCGAAAGTCGAGCCGGAGGTCCGGACGGCGTGCGATCTCCTTCACCAGCAGGCCGGAGAAGATCAGGCTCAGGCCCCAGTTCAGAAGCGAAAGCAGGATCGAGACCACGCTGACGAACACCACGGCGCCCCGCGAGGTTCCCGGCGCCCGCGCCAGTCGCCTGAGCGCGACGGCCGCAGGCTTCGAGGTCGAGACCACGTAGCCGCCGACCGCCACAAGGATCATCTGCATCGTGAAGGGGAGCAAGTTCCAGAAGCCGTCGCCGAAGGCGACGCTGACCTCCTTCGGAGAACTTCCGTGCAGAATAGCCCCGACCGCTACGACGACCACGCCGCCGAGCACGAAGGCGAAGGAATCCGGAAACCAGCGCTCGGCGAAATCGACCATCCGCTCGGACAGGGCGGAGCCCGGCGCGGCGCGCTTGTCTGCTCTCGAATCCTTCACCGCTCGCCCCGCAGTTCCCGTGCCCTTCGGCTGTCGACGGGATATGACATCCATGGGCTTGAGGATAGCGACGAGACTCTGCGCTCGGGGGCGCGTCGCAGCTCTTCTCCTGCCGCCCGCCCGGCGGACGCGCGCGACCTTCGGTGATGGAGGGCCGCTGACAGAGGAAACCGATGACCTTGTTCGCTTCGCATCCGCTGGCCCTGGAATGGGCGGGCCGCATCCTGAGCGCGCTCGTCGCGCTCGCGCTGTTGGCCGAAGGGGCGAAGATCCTCGTTTGGCGATCGGCGACCCACGCCGAGCTCGGGGCGGCGGGCTTCTCCGGGAGCGCCGAGACTCCGCTCGGGATCGTCACCCTCGGGTGCGCGGTCCTCTACGCCGTCCCGCAGACCGCCGTTCTCGGCGCGATCCTCGTCACGGGCTTCCTCGGCGGGGCGATCTGCACGCACTTTCGCCTGGGCAGGATGTTCGCGCCGCCGCAGATCGTCTCGCTCGTCCTCGGCCTCATGGCTTGGGGCGGCCTGTACCTTCGCAACGCCGATCTTCGGAACCTGCTGCCGTTCGTTTCGTGAGCGACGACCTGTTCAGCCCTCCGCGCCCGCCCGGCTGGACGGCTCATGTCACTCGACCGTCTTCTGTCTCGCTGCAGCAGCTGCGGCCCACGTGGACCGCATGTCGCGCAACAGCCAGGTGAGCGACTCGTCGGGAATGAGGTAGCCGCCGACGCCGTCGCTGAATAGCAGATCGTAAATGCGGCGGCTCGCGGCGTCGATGTCCGCGGGGGTGGGTTCGCCTTTGGCCGGCGGCGCCGGCAGCACGATGGTGATCGTATCCGGCTCCTGCGGCACGACCTCGACCCGGTAGTTCCCCTCGGGCATGGACCCGAAGTATTCCTTCAGGCCGGCGGCGGGATCGTCGATCAGCCGGCGGCGCGCGGCCGAGTCGCTCCGAAGCAGGCGATAGTGATCGGTGAAGACGTCGGACGGGTCCCTCACGGATTATTCCTCCGGAAGTCTTGCCGCATGCGCAGCAACTCGACCTTCAGCGCTTGCGGCATGATCCAGCAGAAAAGGTCGCCGCTCTCCCACAGATCCATCTGATCGAGCACCCTCTCCGCGTCCTTGGGCTGCGGCGCGAGCGGCGGGATCACGAAGTAGAGGGTGTCACGGCGCTGGCGCCGGACGTCGATCTTGACGCCGGGGGAGACCTCCACGCCTATGCTTGCCAGCGCCCGGCGCGGATCCTTCTGCAGGAGCTCGGCAAAAGCTGGATCCGTCCACGCGAGTTCGACCAGGCGCCGCTCGAGCGAGGCGCGCCTCGTACCGTTCGTCTCGTCCTGCAATCGGATCTCCTTTCGAAAAGTACGGATTGATTCGAGAGTCAGGGCTCCCGATCGATGATGAGAAAGGACGGCCCCGGATGCGCGAGCGCGCGTTCGAGAACGCCGTCGATCGTCTCGAGGCTCCCGATCGTCTCGGTGCGGGCGCCAAAACCCTCGGCTATGCGCTTCATGTCCAGAGCCGGATCGTCGAAGTCCAGTCCGACGAATGTCGTCGTCTCGAACGCCGTGCCCATCGCGGCGCACCACAGGTCCTTGAGCAGCCGGTATTCCCGGTTCACGAAGCAGACGAAGATCGACGGGATGGCGTGTTTCGCCGCCGTCCAGAGCGCGTGGATCGAGAAC
>DATJXB010000082.1:0-8468 GCA_035500755.1 Thermoanaerobaculia bacterium
CGGGCCGGAGCGAAGACTTATCCCGGCAGCGTGACGCTGCCGGACGGAGGCAGGATCGAGCTCGGCGGCGTCGTCTGGTCCGAGAGCGAGCCCCGGGCTCTGCTCAACGACCGCGTTCTCGGGGTCGGCGCGTACGTCGAGGGCTACAGCGTCCTGCGGATCGAGGAGGACCGCGTCGTGCTCGAGAAGGACGGCGCCACGCTCACGCTGACGGTCCGGTAGGGCCGCCGCCCGGCCGCGGTGCTCAACGACGACCGCTCAAGTAGAGCCCGGCCCAGATCTTCGGATCGATGACGGCGCCCTCGGCTTCGCGCCGGCGCGCCCACTCCGGGAGCTCCGCGATCGGGACGACGTGCACGCGAATTTTTCCGCGATCGTGGGCGGCCTGCTCGCCGGATCGGACGGCGCCCTCGGCGAGGAAGAAGGTCACCATCTCCGAGCTCTGGCCGGCGGAGCCGGGCCCGCGCGCGAGAAATTCGAGGCGCGGCGCCGTGTGACCGGTCTCTTCGGCGAGCTCCCGCCGCGCCGCGACGGCAGCCTCCTCGGGCCCCTCGTCGCCGACGAGGCCGGCCGGCAGCGAGATCACCGGGGCGTTCATCGGCGGACGGAACTCCTCGGCCAGGACGATCTCCCCGCGCGGCGTGATCGCGACGATCATCGCCGCTTCGGGCGCCGTGCGGTGCTCGACGTACTCCCAGCCGTTTCGGTCGAGGAAGCGCATGTGGCGCCCCTCGACGATGACTTTTGGCTCGTGGGCCATGGCGCTCGATTATCCCGCGGCGGCCTCGACCGCGGCGACGAGCTCTTTCATGTCGGCGGGCAGCGGGGCGACGACTTCGACGAGCTCCTGCGTGGCCGGGTGACGAAAGGCGACGCGCTCCGCGTGGAGCGCCTGGCGGGGGAACTCCGTCAGGCGGCGCTTCAACGCCGCGTCGCGGACCCTGGCGTACGAAGGGCGCCCGTAGACGGGGTCCCCCACGATCGGGAGCCCCGATGCGGAGAGATGGACGCGGATCTGGTGCGTCCGGCCCGTGACGAGACGGCAGCGCAGCAGGGTCAGCCCGAGCCCGAACCACTCGCGCTCGATCTCGTAGAGCGTCTTCGCGGTGCGCGTCCCCGCCGGGATCTCGTCGGCGGTCGTCCGGAACGCCTTCATCTTCTTGCGGTCGCGCGGGTCGCGGCCCACCGACAGCGTCACCTCGCCCTTGCGCACGCGGGGCACGCCGGCGACGAGCGCGAGGTATTCCTTGCGGAGCGTGCGCTGCCGCATCTGGCGGGAAAGGAGCTGGTGCGCCCGGTCCGACTTGGCGACGAGCAGGACGCCCGACGTGTCGCGGTCGAGCCGGTGGACGATCCCGGGGCGGAGCTCGCCGCCCACGCCCGCGAGGTCGCGGACGTGGTGGAGGAGCGCGTTGACGAGCGTGCCGGAGGCGTGTCCCGGCGATGGGTGGACGACGAGGCCGGGAGGCTTGTCGATCGCGAGAAGGTGGTCGTCCTCGTAGAGGATCGACAGCGGGATTTCCTCGGCTTCGAGCGTGGCCTTGCGGGGCTCGGGGACGTCGACCGTGACCTCCTCGCCCGCCCGCACGACGAGAGAGCGCCGCGCGCTCCGGCCCCCGACGAGGACGGCGCCTTCTTCGATCAGCTTCTGGAGCCGCGACCGGGAGAGGTCGGAGCAGGCGGCCGCGAGAAACAGGTCGAGCCGGGTCCCGGCGGACGGGGCCCCCACCTGGAACCGGCGCAGCATGGACCGGCTACGCCTCGGCGCGGTTCCGGCGGGAGAAGACGAAGAGCATCGCGGCGGCGAGCGCCGCGGTCAGGAGGCCGATGAACTGGGACGTCGACAGCACGCCCGGGATCACGAAGCCGCGGACGAAGTCGCCGCGCCAGGTCTCGAGGATCCCGCGCGTGATCGCGTAGAGCAGGACGTAGAGCCAGAAGACCTCGCCGTCGAAGGTCTTGCGGCGGTAGGCCCACTGGAGGATCAGGAAGATCAGCAACGCGTTGAGCGACAGGTAGAGCTGGGTCGGGTGCAGCGGGACGTTCAGCGGCGTGCCGACCGCGTCGTGCGCGAACTGGTCGGTGAAGGTCACGGCGAACGGGCCGTGGCTCTCCTTGCCGTAGCAGCAGCCGGCGGCGAAACAGCCCCACCGGCCGATCGCCTCGCCGAGCGCGATCGAGGGAGCGCCCATGTCGGCCACGGCCCAGGCCGGGAGATCGTGCTTCTTCATGTAGAGAATCGCGACCGTCGTGGCGGCGATGAGGCCGCCGTAGAAAACGCCGCCGGAGCGCAGGACCTCGACGAGCTCGCGCGGATTCGCCGTGTAGCGGCGCCACTCGACGACGACGAGCAGCAGCTTCGCCCCGAGAATCGCGGCGGCGAGGATGTACAGCGAGAGGTCGAGCACCTTCTGGTCGGGGAGGCCGGCGGCGAGGGCCTTGCGGCGCAGTAGCCAGATCGCCGTCAGGTAGGCGATCGCCAGGACGACGCCGTAGGTCGGGAGATAGAAGCTGCCGACGTGAACGAGCCGGGGGAAGATGGCCTAGCCTCCCGCGGCCGGCGTCGGGCGCTCGGAAGGGGTCTCCTCGCTGCCGAGCATGTCGAGGAAGAGGAGACCGACGCCGATGCAGATGGCCGAGTCGGCGACGTTGAAGGCCGGCCAGTGATGGCCAGAGACGGCGAAGTCGATGAAGTCGACGACGTAGCCGAAGCGCACGCGGTCCATGAGGTTGCCCACGGCGCCCCCGAGGATGAGCGCGAGGCCGACCTGGAGGCGGACGCTCTTGTGCGAGGAGCGGAGGGCGTAGGCGGACACGACGAGGAAGACCACCACGGCGATGCTGTTCAGGAGGATCGCCTTCAGGGAAGAGTCGACGGACGCGAAGAGCCCGAACGCGGCGCCGGTGTTTCGGACGTACGTCAGGTCGAAGACGTCGGGGACGATCGTGCGCGACTGGTGGACTTCCATCGTGCGCGTGATCCAGCCCTTGCTCCACTGGTCGAGGAACAGGATCGCGAGAGAGACCGCGAGATACGCGCCGCGGTAGAGGGTCGACTCCTTGACCGAGACGCTCATGCGGCCCTCCCGCCGATGACCGCGCGGCAGCGATCGCAGAGGCCCGTGGCCTCGGCCTCGGGGGTGACCTTCCAGCAGCGGTCGCACCGGCGGCCGCGCGCCTTGCGGAAGGCGAGCCTCAGGCCCGGGTAGACGCGCGACTCGCGCCACCCGTCGCCGGCGGGGTTCTCGCCCTCGACCGTCTCGGACACGATGAAGAGGTCCGCGAGGCCCGCGCCCGTCGTCCCGGTCGCGGCGCGGTCTGCGTCCAGCGCCGGATTCGGCGACAGCGCGATCGCCCCCTCGAGCGAGGATCCGATCACCTTGTCTCTGCGGGCCTCTTCCAGGATCACGGCGGCTTCCTCGCGCAACTGTGTCAGACGTTCCCAGGCGGCGGCGGGCAGGGCTTCGGCCCGCGCCTCGTCCAGCGCTTCGAAACGCGCCAGGTGCACCGATTCTTCCTTCTTTCCGGGCAGCGCCGTCCAGATCTCGTCCGCCGTGAAGACGAGGACGGGAGCGGCGGCCGCGGCGATGGCCCGGCCGATGCGGTACATCGCCGTCTGGGCCGAGCGGCGTTCGGGGGAGCCCGCCGCCGAGGCGTAGAGGCGGTCCTTGACGACGTCCAGGTAGAAGGCCGACAGGGTCGTCGTGCACAGGTTGACGAGGGTGTGGTAGACGACGTGGAACTCGTACCGGTCGTAGGCCTCGCGGACGCGCTCCATCGCCAGGCGCGTCTGCTCGAGGGCCCACGCGTCGAGGGGCAGAAGGCGCGACGCCGGCAACGCGTCGGAGGCGGGGTCGAAGTCGTAGAGGTTCGAGATCAGGTATCGCGCGGTGTTCCGGATCTTGCGGTAGGCCTCGGCGCAGCGCGCCAGGATCTCTTCCGAGATGGGCGTGTCGTCGCGGTAGTCGAGCGAAAAAACCCAGAGACGCAGGATGTCGGCTCCGTAGCGGCGGATGAGCTCGCCGGGCTCGACCACGTTGCCGAGGGACTTCGACATCTTGCGCCCGGAAACGTCCTGGAAGAAGCCGTGCGTGATGACGGACCGGTAGGGCGCATCCCCGTAGAGCGCGACCGACGTCAGGAGCGACGACTGGAACCAGCCCCGATGCTGGTCGTGGCCTTCGAGGTACATGTCGGCGGGCGGCCCGTCGCCGCCGCGGAGCAGCTCCGGCCACTCGCCCGAGCGCAGCACGGCGACGTGGGAGACGCCGGAGTCGAACCAGACGTCCATGATGTCGGTTTCTTTCACGAATGACGCGAAGCCGCGGCGGTCGGCGCCCGGAGGCAGGAAGTCGTCGGCCGGCCGCGCGTACCACGCGTCGCCGCCTTCTTTGCGGAAGGTCTCGACGAGGTGCGCGAAGTACTTGCGCTGCTCCTCCGGCGAGTCCTTCCAGGGATAGACCTCGGCGCGCTCGTCGCCCCGCATCGCGTAGAGAACGGTGATGGGCGAGCCCCAGCGGCGCTGCCGCGAGACGACCCACTCGCGCCGGTTCTCGACCATCCCCGCGATGCGCGCCTCACCCCAGGGCGGGATCCACTTCACGCGTCGGATCGCGTCGAGCGCCCCCGCGCGGACGTCGGTCTTCGGGTCGTCGAGGCGGACGAACCACTGGACCGTGGCGCGGAAGATGACGGGGTTCTTGCAGCGCCAGCAGTGGGGGTACTCGTGGCGGAACCCGGTGTCGGCGGCGACGAGTGCTCCGGCCGCGCGCAGGTCCTCGATGATCTCGGGGTTCGCCTCGAGTACTTTCTTGCCCTTGTACTTCTCGACCGTCGTGAAACGGCCGGCCTCGTCGACGGGAGAGAGGATCGGCAGCCCTTCGCGTTTGCCCGTCTGGAAGTCGTCCTCGCCGTGGCCGGGTGCCGTGTGGACGAGTCCGGTGCCGGCGTCCATGGTGACGTAGTCGCCGAGCACGACGCGGAAGGCCTTTGCAGCCTCCTCGGACGACAGCTCGCCGCGCGATGCGGCCGTCAGCGGGTGCCCGTAGAGCGCTCCGGCGAGGCTCGCGCCCGGCACGCGCTGGAGGACCTTCCAGTCCGTCCAGCCCGCGTCCTTCGCGACGGCCTCGAGCCGGCGCTCGGCCACGACGAAGACGCGGCCGCCGGTCTCGATCGCGGCGTAGGTCTCGTCGGGGTGCACCGCGATCGCGAGGTTCGACGGGATCGTCCACGGAGTCGTCGTCCATATGAGGAACGCGGCGTCGACCCGACGTTCGCCGAGGAAGAGCTCGGTCGGGAAGGCGACGTAGATCGCGGGATCCGTCCGCTCCTCGTACTCGAGCTCCGCCTCGGCGAGCGCCGTGCGGTCCGTGAAGCACCAGCGCACCGACTTCAGGTCGCGGAAGAGCAGGTCCTTCGCGTAGAACTCCCCGAAGGCGCGCGCGATGTCGGCCTCGTAGGGGAAGCTCATCGTCAGGTACGGCCGCTTCCAGTTTCCGCCGACACCCAGCCGTCGGAACTCCTCGCGCTGGATGTCGATGAAGCCCTGCGCGTACTCGCGGCAGGCCTTCCGGATGGCGACGGCGTCCATGTCGCGCTTCTTCGAGCCGAGCTGCTTGTCGACCTTCTGCTCGATGGGCAGGCCGTGGCAGTCCCATCCGGGAACGTAGGGGGCGTCGAATCCCATCATCGTCCGGCTGCGGACGACGCCGTCCTTCAGGATCTTGTTCATCGCCGTGCCGAGGTGGATGTGCCCGTTGGCGTACGGCGGGCCGTCGTGGAAGATGAACTTGGGCTGGCCGGCCCGGGCCTTCCGGATCGCCGCCTCGAGGTCGAGCCCGTCCCAGGCGGCGAGTCGCTCCGGCTCGCGTTTCGGGAGGTCCGCCTTCATCGGGAAGTCGGTCCGGGGAAGGTTCAGCGTGCTCTTGTAGTCGGGCGCGTCGCTCATGGGACGGCGCAGTTTAGCCCAACGGCGCGCCTCCGGCCCGGTCGGTCAGCAGCGCCACGACCGCGGCCGCGACGTCGCGGCCGTGCGTGATCGAGACCTCGGCGAGGCGCACGCCGAGCGCGCGGGCCCGAGCGTCCGCGCGCCCGTGAAACGCGAGGCGGGGCTTGCCGCTCGGTTCGCGGCCGACCTCGATCTCGCGAAACGCGAGGCCGCGCCAGCCGAGGCCGAGAGCCTTCATCGCCGCCTCTTTCGCGGCGAAGCGCCCGGCGACGTGCTCGGCGAAAGCGCGCGGGTGGCGGCGCGCGGTGCGGATCTCGCCCGGCCGGAAGACGCGCTCGAGGAAGCGCTCGCCGTGGCGCTCGAGGACGCCCGCGACCCGGTCGATCTCGGTCAGGTCGAGGCCGAGGAGCAGGCCGTCGGTCACGCGCCCATCAGGCCGAAGAAGCGGGCGATCTTCTCGCGCAGCGACTCCGGCTCCTTCGCGGCCCCGCCTTCGGAGGCGGCCATGCGGTCGGCGGTGTGGCGGCGCCGCTCGAGGATGACGGCGTCGAGCTTCTCCACGAGCGAGGGGTTGGACTGGAGGATCGGCGCCAGCGTCGCCTTGTCGATCTCGACCAGCGTGACTTCCGAGAGCGCGCGCACGGTCGCCAGGCGCGGCTCGCCGGTCAGCAGGCTGATCTCGCCGAAGGCGGTGCCGGCGTCGAGGATCGCCACCTTGCGGCTCGCCCCGACGCCGCCGTGGACGGAGACGGCGGCGCGGCCCTCGGCGACGAGGAACATGGACGACGTCTGGTCGCCCTCGCGCACGAGGATCTCCCCGTCGGTGAATCGGACCAGGCGCGCGCCGCGGGCGAGGCGGTCGCGCTCGGCGCTCGAGAGCGGGGCGAAGAGCGCGTTCTCTTCGATCGCCTGCCGCACGCGGCCGCCGATGTCGGCGGTTCGCGGCGGCCCGTAGGCGTACTGGTGCTGGCGGATGACCGGGTAGGCGAAGGCGAACCCTTCGCGTTCCATCCGATACCAGACGCGCTCCCGGACGCGGGCGTCGATCTCGAGGTAGCGGGCGTAGTCCTCGAGCCAGTAGCGCAGCTCGTAGATGACCGCGAAGTCGTGGAAGGACTGGAGGTAGACCACCGGCGCGGGCAGCGGTGCGAGGCCCGGCACTTCCCGCACCGCGCCTTCGAGGACCGCTCGGGCGCGTGCCGGCGAGGCGTCGTACTCGAGGCCGACGTGGAGAACGCGCGCCATCGGAAGGTGGCCCCGGCGAAAGACCTCGAGGCGGTCGCGGCTGGCGACGCTGTTCGGGATCAGGAGCGCGTTGCCCTCCATCGTGCGCACCTTGATCGCCCGCCAGGAAAGCTGCTCGACGAGCCCGATCGTGTCGCCGGTGCGCACCATGTCGCCGACCTGAACGGTCCGCTCGATCGCGAGCGCGATGCCCGAGAAGAGATTGCCGAGCGTCTCCTGAAGGGCGAGCCCGAGGACGGCCGTGATGATCGCGGACGTCGTCAGCAACGCGGGCAGGCTGAAAGAGAGGATCTCCTTGCACAGGAAGCCGAGCAGGAGGCCGAACACGAGGAGGCTGACGAGCTGGCGCAGCAACTCCGGCGCCGGTGCCGCCCGGCGCAGCCGGTACCCGAGGTCGAACACGGCGAAATCGAGCAGGCGCGTGACCAGAAGCGCCGCGGCGAGCCCGATGGCGAACTCGCCGTAGTCTTTCGCTCCGCGCGCCTCGGTCATCGAGAAGCCGGCGCGCGACAGCAGCAGCACGCCGCCGGCCACGGCGACGACCAGCAGCAGGGCGGTCAGGACCCGGCGGAACCCGGCGGCCGGGGAGGAGGCGTTCATCGCGCGGCGATCCTCCCGGCGGCCCCGCGAGGATCCGGGCTCTCCTGGAAGAGGCGGATCGCCGCGATGCCCGCGAGGCGGTCGGCGTACGGCGCGAGCTCCGGGAAACGGGCTTCCTCGACGCCGCCGATGGCGTAGACCCTTCCGGTTCGTCGATCGCGGAGGGGGAGCGCCGCGAGCGTCGCGACGCCGAGGGGCGGGCCGTAGGCGCGCTTGGACGGCGTGTCGAAGATCGGCCCCAGGAACACGAGATCGGCCCCGTCTTCGAGCGCCTCCTCGACCTCGGCGACCGCGTGGGTCGAGACGCCGATCTGGAAGCCGCGCGGTGTTTCGCCGCGGACGCGGGCGACCGGCAGCCCGTTGGACGGGAGATGCACGCCCGCGGCCCCCGCCGCGAGCGCGATGTCGTAGCGGCGGTGCACGTAGAGAGGGACCGAATCGCCGAGGCGCTCCCGCGTTCGCCGCGCGCGGTCGAGCAGGGCGCGGTCGTCGCCGGGCGGCTCGCGCAGCACGACCGAGAGCCCGGGCGCGCCGGCCAGGGCGGCGAGGATCCCGTCGAAGCGCGCGTCGCCGATCGCGGCGCGGTCGGTGACGTACACGGCCTTCACTCGCCCTCCGCGCGGCCCTGGCGGGCGGCCTCGAGTTGCCGCGTCAGGTGGCGCAGGTCCGCGAATCC
>DATJXB010000083.1:0-26337 GCA_035500755.1 Thermoanaerobaculia bacterium
CGGCGTCGCGCCCGTTTCCGGTCGGCCGGCGGTTCTGGCTCTCGCCGGGAGAGGACGAGACGCCGGCGCCTGCGGGGCGTGTCCTGCTGCGGGTTCCCGCCTCGCGCGCGTTCGGCACCGGGAGCCACGCCTCGACGCGGCTCGCGCTCGCGGCTCTCGAGGACGAGCGGCTCGAGGACCGGAGCGTGCTCGACGTCGGTACCGGGTCGGGCGTGCTCGCGCTCGCGGCGGCGGCCCTCGGCGCGCGGGAGGCCGTCGGTCTCGACATCGACCCCGACGCGGTCTTCGTCGCGCGCGAGAACGCCCGGCACCATGCGTTCGGCGCCCGCGTCCGCCTCTACGCCGGCCCGCTCTCGGCGTGCGCCGGAAAATTCGACGTCGTCGTCGCCAACATGCTCGCCGGCGAGATCCTGCCCGAGGCCGCGGGGCTGAGGGCGCGCGCGGCACGGCGGGGGCGCCTGGTGCTCTCCGGGGTGACGCGCGACCGCGAGGCGGCGGTTCTCGCGCGGGTGCGAACGGGGCGGTGGCAGCTCGCGGGCCGCCGCACGGAGGACGAGTGGATCAGCCTGTCGCTCGAGCGCGCCTCCTGACGGAATCTCTCCCGAACCCGGGGGAGCGCTGCCACGTCCGCGGCGCGGAGGCGGCGCACGCCCGGGCGCGGCGGCTCCGCGTCGGCGACCCGGTCGTTCTCGTCGATGGGAGCGGCCGCGAGGCCGAAGGCCGCGTCGAGCGGCTGGGCCGCGACGATGTGGAGATTCGCGTCGCGGCGGTGCGGCCGGCTCCCGCCGACGCGGCGGCGCCGCTGCACCTGCTCGTCGCGGCGGTGCGCTCGGAACGCTTGTCCTGGATCGCGGAGAAAGCGACCGAGCTCGGCGCGGCGCGGCTGACGCTCGTCGCGAGCGCCCGCACGCAGAGCTTTCGCGCCGGGGGCGCGGTCGTGCCCCGGCTCGAGCGTCTCGTGCGCGAGGCCGCGAAGCAGACCGAGAGCGCGCGGTGGCCGGCGATCGCCGGTCCGTGGCCGCTCGCGCGCGTCTTCGCCGACGAACGTTCGTCGACGCGCCTGATCCTCGACCCGAGCGGCGAGCCGTTCCCGGCGTTCTTGCCGCGCGAGCCGGTCGCGCTCCTCGTCGGCCCCGAAGGGGGCTGGGCGGACGCGGAGCTCGACGAGGCGCTGCGCGCCGGTTGGATCGCGGCCTCGCTCGCCGCGGGAAAGCTTCGAGCCGAAACGGCGGCGGTGGCCGCGTTGACGCTCGCGCGCACGGCGCTCGCCCGACTTCCGCATTGACTCTTCCTCCGGAAGGGGGAAATACTCCGGGTCAATCCGGAAAACCGGCGCGGAGGCCACATGTCCTACGACGACGTCAAGAAGGTCTGGATGAACGGGCGCCTGGTGGACTTCGCCGATGCGAAGATCCACGCGTTCTCGCACGTCTTCCACTACGGCTCCGCGATGTTCGAGGGCGCGCGGCTCTACAAGACGCGCCAGGGCTCGGCGGCCTTTCGGATCGACGAGCACATCAAGCGCCTCTACGACTCCGCCAAGGTCTACCGGATGGAGATTCCCTACGCGCCGAGGGAGTTTCGGGACGCGATTTTCGAGACGATCCGGGCCAACGGCTTCGACGCGTGCTACATCCGGCCGGTCGTGTATCGCGGGCTCGGCGCCCTCGGCGTCAACCCGTTCAACAGCCCGGTCGACGTGATGATCGCCGTGTGGCGGTGGGGCAAGTACCTCGGCGACGAGGCCATCGAAGGCGGCGTCGACGTCTGCGTCTCGTCGTGGAACCGCATGGCGCCCAACACGTTCCCGGCGATGGCGAAGGCCACGGGCAACTACCTGAACTCGGCCCTCATCAAGATGGAAGCGATCACCAACGGGTTCACCGAGGGCATTGCGCTCGACAACGCGGGCCGCATCTCCGAAGGCAGCGGCGAGAACATTTTCATCGTCTACGGGGGGCGGATTCTGACGCCGCCGCTCGCGGGGACGATCCTGCCGGGCATCACCCGCGACTCGATCATGCGCCTGGCCCGCGACGCGGGCTACACGGTCGTCGAGCAGCAGATCGCCCGCGAGATGCTCTACATCGCCGACGAGATCTTCTTCACCGGGACCGCCGCTGAGATCACGCCGATTCGCTCCGTGGACCGGATCGTGGTGGGCTCCGGCAGGCGCGGGCCGATCACCGAGCGCCTCCAGAAGGAGTTCTTTGCGCTGATTCACGGCGAGGCGGAGGACCGCTACGGTTGGCTGACGCCCCTGCCGGTGGAAGCTGCGGTTCGATAGAGCTAAATGCGTGTAGCGGCGGCCCTTGCGGCCGCCCGCGGGCGGGGCAAGCCCCGCCCCTACCATTCCTCGCCCAACCGGCGTACCCTTGAGCGCAACCGAGGACAACAAGACCATGCATATCAACGATCTGCTGAAGATTGCGGTCGAGCGGAAGGCGTCCGACCTGCACCTGAAAGTGGGCGCTTTTCCGGTCATCCGCATCGACGGCGCCCTGATTCCTCTGGCCGACATGCGCCGGCTGATGCAGGAAGACACGATCGCGATGGCCTTCTCGATCATGTCGGCCCGGCAGAAGGAAAAGTTCAAGAACAACTTCGAGATCGACATCGCGTACAACGTCCCGAACCTCGGTCGCTTCCGCTGCAACATCTTCCAGCAGCGCGGCACGGTCGGCCTCGTCCTGCGCGTCATTCCGGCCAAGATCCTCTCGATCAAGGACCTGCTCCTGCCGCCGGTGCTCGAGAAGATCTGCCAGGAGCAGCGCGGCCTGGTGCTCTGCACCGGGACGACGGGCTCGGGCAAGTCGACGACGCTCGCGGCGATGATCGACCACATCAACGCGACCCGCAACGAGCACATCATGACGGTCGAGGACCCGATCGAGTTTCTCCACCGCGACAAGAAATCGCTGGTCAACCAGCGCGAGGTGGACGTCGACACGAAGGGTTTCTCGGTGGCGCTGCGCAGCGCGCTGCGTCAGGACCCGGACGTCATCCTCGTCGGCGAAATGCGCGACTACGAGACGATCGAGACGGCGCTCACGGCGTCCGAGACCGGCCACCTGGTGTTCTCGACCCTCCACACCCTGGACGCGACCGAGACGATCAACCGCATCATTGCCGTGTTCCCGCCCCACCAGCAGAAGCAGATCCGCCTGCAGCTCGGCGCCGTGCTGAAGGCGGTCATCTCGCTGCGCCTGATGCCGCGCGCCGACGGCCTCGGCCGCGTGCCGGCGGCGGAGATCCTCATCCGGACCAACTACGTCCGGGAGTGCATCGAGAACAAAGAGAAGACCAAGTACATCAAGGACGCGATCCAGCAGGGAACGTCGCAGTACGGCATGCAGACGTTCGACCAGTCGCTCTACACGCTGTACAAGTCGGGCCTGATCACGCTCGACGAGGCGCTCAAGCGCTCGACGAACCCGAACGAGTTCAAGCTGCGGATCCAGGGCATTCAGTCGACCACGGACCTCGCGCGCGAGGAAATGGACGCCGCGCTGGAAGCGCCCTCGGATTTCAACCCGATGCAGGAGGAGTCGCCATTCGACTTCTCCAACCAGCCCACGCCGGGACGCGGCTAGACGCGCCAGAGAGGCCGGCCCCCGGCGGAGCCCGAGTCCGAAGCCGCGGCGTTCGAACGCGCCCTGCGGCTGCTCGCCGTGCGGCCCCGGGGAGGCGCCGAGCTCGAGAGGACCCTTCGCGAGCGCGGGTTCGTCGAGGCGGCCGTCGCGGGCGCGCTCGCGAAGCTGGCCGACGGCGGGCTGCTCGACGACGCGGCGGCCGCGCGCTCCGCGGTGCGCCAGCGCGGCGCGCGATACGGGCGGGCTCGCGTCGAACGCGAGCTGAAGGCCCGCGGTTTCGCCCGCGCGACGATCGCCGCGGCTTTCGACGCGGAGGGCGGCGCGGCGCGGGAGGACGAAGCGCTGCGGCGGGCGTTTGCGAAGCTCTGGAAAACGCGCGCCAACCTCGCGCCTCCTTTACGGCGCCGGCGCATCTTCGACGCGCTGACACGGCGCGGTTTTCCGGCGGACCGGATTTCTGAGATCATCCGGACCTGGCATGAAGGCGACTGAAGTTCGCGAGCGTTTCCTGGGGTTCTTCGAGGCCCGCGGCCACCGCCGCGTCCCGTCGTCCTCGCTCATCCCGGCCGAGGATCCGACCCTGCTGTTCACCAACGCCGGGATGAACCAGTTCAAGGACGTCTTCACCGGGCGGGAAAGGCGGGATTACCGGCGGGCGACGACATCCCAGAAGTGCGTCCGGGCCGGCGGGAAGCACAACGATCTCGACAACGTCGGCTACACGGGCCGGCATCAGACGTTCTTCGAGATGCTCGGCAACTTCTCCTTCGGCGACTATTTCAAGGACGAGGCGATCCGGTTCGCGTGGGAGCTGGTCACGGACCGCGAGAAGGGCTACGGCCTCGACCCGACCCGTCTCTGGGCGACGGTCTATACCGACGACGACGAGGCCGCGAAACTCTGGGAGCGGCACCTGCCGGCCTCGCGCGTCCTGCGCTTCGGCGAGAAGGAGAACTTCTGGGCGATGGGGGAGACCGGCCCTTGCGGGCCGTGCTCGGAGCTCCACTACTACCGCGGCGCGGATCCTGCGGGCAACACCGCGGCCCTCGTCAACGGGCCGGGCGACGACACGCTCGAGATCTGGAACCTCGTCTTCATGCAGTTCGAGCGCGATGCCTCGGGGAAGACGACCCCGCTGCCGAAGCCGTCCGTCGACACGGGCGCGGGCCTCGAGCGGTTCGCCGCGATCCTGCAGGGCGTCAACAACAACTTCGACACGGATCTCTTCGCGCGGATCCTGGCGCGTCTCGAGGAGCTCTCGGCGCAGAACTACCGCGGGGGCATGGCCCCCGAGGACGCGCCTTTCCGCGTCATCGCGGACCACGTCCGCGCCGCCACGATGCTCATCGCCGACGGCGCCGTCCCGTCCTCCGAGGGACGCGGCTACGTGCTGCGCCGGATTCTGCGCCGGGCCATGCGCTACGGGCGCCGCCTCGGCCTCGGCGAGCCGTTCCTCTACCGCCTCGCGCCGACGGTGATCGAGGGCTTCGCGGGCGTCTACTTCGACGAGGCGTCGCTCCCGGCGGTCGAGCGCTCGGTCGCCGCGGTGCTGCGCCCCGAGGAGGAGCGGTTCGGCCGGACCCTCTCGGAAGGGGCCGACCGGGTCGGCGAGGCGATCGAACGCCTGCGGCGCGAGGGCGCCACGGCTCTGTCGGGCGACACGGTGTTCCGCTTCTACGACACCTATGGCATTCCCCTCGACGTCATCGAGGAGATCGCCGGCGACGAAGGCGTCGCCGTCGACCGGGCGGGCTTCGAGGAAGCCATGGAGCGGCAGCGCGAGACCTCGCGCGCCTCGGCGAAGTTCGAGGCGGCCGACGCGTCCGTGTACGAGCGGCTGGAGCTTCCCGCGGAGCACTCGGTCTTCCGCGGTTACCCGGAGCAGGATTTCGTGGCGCTGTCGGGGGCGCGCGTGCTCGCGATCGTCAAGGACGGCGCCGAGGCGTCGCTTCTGGGCCCCGGCGACTGCGGCCAGGTGGTCGTGGACCGGACGGTGTTCTATCCGGAGGGCGGCGGCCAGGTCGCCGACACCGGCGTGTGGCGGTGGGAGGGCGGCAGCGCGGAAGTCACGGACGTCCAGAAGCCGTTGCCGAATCTCATCGTTCACCGCGTCTGCGTGAAGACGGGCCGGCTGGAGCTCGGCATCGCCGTCGAGATGGACGTGCCCGAGTGGACGCGCCGCCGCACGCAGGCCAACCACACCGGCACGCACCTGCTGCACGCCGCCCTGCGCCGCGTGCTCGGGTCGACCGCCCGGCAGATGGGCTCCTACGTCGGACCGGACAAACTGCGCTTCGACTACGCGGCCGCGTCCGCGCCGACGGCCGCGCAGCTCGCCGAGATCGAGCGGCTGGTCAACGAGGAGGTCCTGCGCGACCAGCCCGTGTCGAAGGAAGTCATGCCGATGGACGAGGCGCGCCGGAAAGGCGCCGACATGTTCTTCGGCGAGAAGTACGGGGAGCGGGTGCGCGTCGTCGAAGTGCCGGGGTTCTCGACGGAGCTCTGCGGCGGCTGCCACGTCCCGCGCACGGGCGAGATCGGCGCCTTCAAGGTCGTGTCCGATCGGGGCATCCAGGCCGGCGTCCGCCGTCTCGAGGCCGTCACGTCGCTCGGCACGGTCGAGCTCCTCGCCGAGGACGAACAGATCTTGAACGCTCTCTCCGGCGCCGCGCAGTCGCCCCGTGGGGCCCTCGCCGCGCGCTGGGACGAGCGTGAGGAGCGCGTTCGCGCTCTCGAGCGGGAAGTCGCGTCCCTGAAGCTCAAGCTCGCCTCCGGCGATTCGGGCGGCGGCGGAGAGCGCCTCGAAGTCGGCGGCGTCCCGATCGTGACGCGCGTCGTCGAGGGCCTCTCGATTCCGGAGCTGCGGAACCTCTCGGACACGCTGCGCTCGAAGCTGAAATCCGGGGTCGTCGTGGTGGGAACCGTCGGCGAGGAAGGAAAGACCTCCGTGATCGTCGGCGTCACTCCCGATCTCGTCAAGCGCCTGCCGGCGTCGCAGATTGCCGGCCGCGTGGGCAAAGCGCTCGGCGGCTCGGGCGGCGGCAAGCCCGACCTGGCCCAGGCCGGGGGCAAGAACCCCGCCCAGCTGCCGGCGGGCTTGAAAGCGGCGGCGGAAGCGGTTCGCGACCTGCTGACGGAGCCCGTTCCGGCCGTCTGAGTGCCTCGTCGGCGTGTCGCGCGTCACACCGCACGGCGGCGCCCAACCGTTTGAGCGCCAGCCGGTTGCGGCTGCAGGGCGCGGCGCTATAATCAGCCTTCAAGCTTCATGAAATCGCGAATCCTCTTTCTCGCGGGGGCTCTCGTCGCCCTGGCGGCGGCCGTGCCGGCACAGGTGCGCGTCGCGGTGCGCGACGGCAAGCGCCTGATCTACAACGATGGCCCCGCCAACCTCGGCGCCAGCGAGGCGTGGCTGGCGTCCCGAGTGCGCCAGGCCTCGGCCTACGACGCGCTGATCGACGCCGCGGCGCGGGACAACGACGTCGACCCGAAGTTCGTCAAGTCCGTCATGCTCGTCGAGTCCGGCTTCAACCCCGCGGCGATCTCGCGCAAAGGGGCGCGCGGCCTCATGCAGCTGATGCCGGAGGTGGCGGCCGAGCAGGGCGTTCGCGACGTGCACGATCCCCAGGAAAACATCGCCGCCGGAACGCGCGAGCTCTCGCGCCTCCTGCTCAATTACCGGGGCGACCTCGTGAAGACGCTCGCCGCGTACAACGCGGGCGAGGCCGCCGTGGAGCGTTATGCCGGCGTTCCGCCGTACGCCGAGACGCAGCTCTACGTCCGCAAGGCGCTGGCGGCCTTCTATGGCCGGTCCACCCTCGGCGGCGGTTTCGGGAAAGCCTCGACCGAATCCTTCCGCGGCGCCGCGGCTCCGGAAGGACGGAGCGTCCAGTGGAAGCGCGACACCAGGACCAATCGCGTCGTGCTGACCACGAAGGACAAGCCGGTACCGCGGCGGCTCGGCTAACCCGCGCGGCCGTGTCGCGCGCCGCCGGCGACCTTCCCCCCGTGGATCAGGGTCTCTTCCTGCTGCACTTGAACCGCGCCCGCCGCGCGGTGCGGGGCGGGAACCTCGACGAGGCGTGGGCCGAGCTGGAGCAGGCGCGTTCGTTGCGGCCGCAGGACGAGGACGTCCTCAACCTCGTCTCGCTGCTCGAGTTCAAGCGCGGCCGCTACGACGAGGCCGCTTCGGCGGCGCGGCAGCTCCTCGAGCACAACCCCGGCTCCGAGGTTCTCCGCTCCAACCTCGGGCTGATCCTCTTCAAGGCCGGCCGCCTGGCGGAGGCCGAGAAGGAGCTCCGAGCGGCGATCGAGAGCGCCCCCGGCCACCTCCGCAGCCACCTCTACCTCGGCCTGCTCTACCAGACGCGCGGCAAGCTCGGGCTCGCGCTCGAGCATCTGCGCGTGGCCGGGGCGCGGCGCCGCGTCAGCGAGATCGAGGAGGCGCTGCGCCGGCCGGGGCGCGAGGCGGCCTCCCGGGCGCCGGTCAGCCTCTCGGACACGGCGCCGTCGCTCAAGGCCGCCACCGCCGCCGGCGCCAGGGCTTCGGAGGCGCGCGCGTCGGATTTCGAGCCCGCGTTTCCGGAAGGCGAGGACACGGGCGGCGCGGCGCTGTCGCCGGCGATCGCCGTCCCATCCTCGGGCGAGGCGAAGCCGCTCTTCAAGGTGCGTCCGGAGGGCGGCGTCGAAATCGCCTCGCGGGGGACGGTCTTCGTGCGCAAGGGCTGCGTGGCGTGGTACAGCGGGAAGATGCAGTTCGCGGCGGAGCCGGCGTTTCGCGGCACGTCGCTCGAGCGGATGCTGCGCTGCGGCGGTACCGGCACGCTTCTCGTCAACGACCCGGGACGGCGCGCCTACCGGCGCGATTTGAACGGCCAGACCTTCGTCGTCGAGGGGAGCCGCCTCCTCGCGCTCGACCAGGGCCTGACGTTCCGCCTCGACGCGATCCAGGACTTTCGCCGCGGGCGCCGCATCGACCTGCTGCGCGTCCACGGCCGGGGCAGCGTCGTCTTCTCGATCGGCGGTCCGGTGCTGACGCACGAGGTGTCGGGCGCCTACCCGCTGTCGATCTCCTCGCGCGACCTCGTCGGCTGGACGGGCGAGCTCGTGCCGTCGGTGCTCGACGACCGGTTCCTCGAGGAGGTCATGCAGCCCGACGTCGCGAGCCCGCCCAAGATCCGGTTCGAAGGCGAGGGCGTCGTGCTGACCGAGCCGCCGCGTCCGCGCCGCCGCGCCGCCGACATGGATCGGCCGGTCGATCAGCGCCGCAACTAGCCATCAGCGCGCCGCGAACTCCTTCAGGCGCGCTTCGGCATCGTCGAGGAGGCGCCCCATGGTCGCGGCGTCCTCGTGCTCGCAGTAGAGCCGCACCAGGGGTTCGGTTCCTGAAAGGCGGTGCAGCAGCCAGCCCTTTTCGCCGAAGACGTACTTGACGCCGTCGCGGTTCTGGACGGCCGTCACGGCCTCGCCGGCGACGGCGGAAGGCGCCGCGGTCTCGACGGTCGCGACGTAGCGGCGCACGAGGTCGACCGGGAGCCGGACGTCGCGGCGCCCGTAGGCGAAACGCCCGAACTCCGCCGCGAGATCGTCGAGCGCCTGCGCGAGGCTCTTGCCCGAGAGCGCGAGGCTCTCGGCGAGCAGCAGCGCCGAGAGCACCCCGTCCCGCTCGGGAAGATGGAAGGCGAAGGCGTAGCCGCCGCTCTCTTCGCCGCCGGCGACGGCTTGGCCGCGGTTCATGAGCTCGGCGACGTACTTGAAGCCGATCCCCGTTTCGATGAGGGGGGCGCCGAGCGCCCGCGCGATCCGGTCGACCTGGAACGAGGTCGAGAACGTCTTGGCGATCCCGCCTCGGGCACCGCGGCGTCGGAAGACGTGGAGGAGCAGCAGGGCGAGGACCTGATGGGGGGAGACGAAGCGGCCCTGGGCGTCGAGGACGCCCAGCCGGTCGGCGTCGCCATCCTGCGCGACGGCGAAGTCGAAGCCCCCGGCGCGGACGCGGTCGGCGGCCGCGACGAGGTTGGCGGCGATGGGCTCGGGGTGGACGCCGCCGAAAAGCGGATCGCGCGTGACGCGCAGCCCTTCGACGCGCAGCGTGCCGCCGGCGAGGATCTCGGGCACGAGCGAGAGCGCGGCGCCGTGCATCGCGTCGGCGAGGATCGCGAGCGGCGCCCGCCGGATCGCCGCGACGTCGACGAGCGCGGCGAGTCGGTCGCGGTAGGCGGCCGCCAGGTCCACGACCTCGATCCGCCCGGCGCGAGCCGCCGGCGAGAGCGGCCGATCCGCTTCGGCGGCGACCGCGGCGTAAGTCGCGGGAGGCGCGCTGCCGCCGAAATGGGCCTTGATCTTGAAGCCGTTGTACCGGCCCGGGTTGTGGCTCGCGGTGATCGCGACGCCACCTTTGAGGCCGAGCCTCCGGACGTGAAACGACACGGCGGGCGTCGGAATGGGCCGGTCGGTGAGGAGGACGTCGACGCCGGCCGCGGCGAAAACCTCCGCCGCCGTGCTCGCGAACTCGGGCGACAGGAACCGCGTGTCGTGGCCGACCACGATACGGCCCGCGTCGCCCGGGCCCGTGTCGGCGCGGTAGTACCGCGCGGCGGCCGTGGCGATGCGGCGGATCTCCGAGAACGTGCAGTCCTCGGCGATGACGCCGCGCCAGCCGTCCGTCCCGAACGCGATTGTCACGGGTTGGCGCCGCCCCCGGACGCGCGGAAGGCCGCGAGCTTCGCGTCGTCGTAGCCTTCGCGCGCGAGAAAGTCCGAGGCCTTCACGAAACGAAAGCCGCGGGCCTTCAGACCGTCGAAGAGCAGGCCGATGCGGTTGGCGACCGGCTCTTCCCGGTCGCTGCCGAGGTGGAGGAGCACGATCCCGCCGTTTTCGGCATGGGCGACGAGGCGTGAGATGAGCCGGTCGGCGGGCTGGTAGGCGCGGGAGCGCGGATCCGTGATCCAGTCGAGGCCGTCGAGGCCGGATCTGCCTCCCGTCCAGCCGACGTGCCAGTAGCCCTGCTCGGCGGCCCAGCGCCGGATCTCCGGATTGTGCTCGCCAAACGGCGCCCGCCACAGCGGCGCCATCGTGCGTCCGGTCGCGTCTCGATAGAGGCGGGCGGTGCGGGCGAGCTCGGCGGCGAGGAACGCGCGTGTGACGCCGGGGCGGGTGACCTGCCGGCCGTCCGAGGAGTAGGTCGTCAGGTGCGGGTGGGTGTCGGTGTGGTTGCCGACCTCGTGGCCGTCGGCCGCGATGCGCCGGACGATGTCGGGGTAATGGCGGATGAACTCGCCCGTCAGGAACACCGTCGTCCGGATGCCGCGGGCGGCGAGCGCGTCCAGGATCGCGGTGGCGCCGCGGTCCGACGAGCCGGCGTCGAAGGAGACGAGGACGTCGGGTCGGTCGTCCGGCCCGCGCGTCAGATCCGGAGGCGCCGGACCTCGGGGCACGGCCATGGCCACCGGCGGCGGCGCGGGCGCGGTTTCCGGCTCGCGAGGACGCGGAGCGACCGCCGCGCGCGGCTTCGGGGCCGGAGGAGGCGTGGGCGTCGGCGCCGCGAGGGCGGCGAGCCGGGGTGCGGCCACGATGGTGATGTGCGGCCGCGGCGTTGCCGTCGGGCGGAGCACGGCCACGGGGGCCGACGTCGGCTCGGCCGCCGGCGGCGCGTAGGCGATGGGGGAGGAGAGCGGCATGGCGCCGTCGCGAAATGGCCCCTTTTCGCGGATGCCGTCGAACTGGAAGCGTCCGTTCTCGACCGGTGCGGCGCCGAGGAATCGCGCCCCGGAGAACAGGAAGACCGCCCCGCCGTCGGGCGCGGTGCCCTCGAGACGCAGTCCGCCGGGGGTCTCGACGATCGTCTCGAGCCGCGCGGCCGCTGCGCCGCGGCTGGGCCGGGCGAGCCCCGGCGGCAGCTCCACGCGGTCGAGCTCCCGGACCGTCTTCAGCGCGAGGACGACCGGCGCCGCGGCGGCGAGGGCCACGGCGGCGACGGCGAGTCTCGCCGGGACGGGCGTCGACAGCACGCTCCGCACGCGCCGCCAGACGGCGTGCCGCCCCGCGTCCCGCGCGCACTTTTCGGTGCAGTAAATGTGCCCCCGCATCCGCACCTCGCAGAGGTGGCAGACGGGCTTGCGGCAGTGGTGGCAGGATTTGTGCGCGCGCCGGCCGCTGTGCACGGGACAGGGGACGTTCACCTGTGCATTTTAAACGGGCCGGCGCGCGGTCCGACCGGCGAAAGACGGAATTCCGCCCCGGCACCCCGCGGGGGAGGAGCGCACGGCCGCCGCCGCCTCATCGACTATAGTTTCGAGGGGCGACTTTGAAGATCAACCTCCCGAACGCGCTGACCCTCCTGCGCATCTTTCTCGTGCCGTTCCTGGTCGTCGTGCTCCTGACGAAGTTCGACGGCCGCGAGACCGTCGGGCTCGTGATCTTCCTGACGGCGGTGGCGACGGACTTTCTCGACGGCTGGCTCGCGCGGCGGCGCGGCGAGATCACGACGCTCGGGGCGCTGCTCGACCCGATCGCCGACAAGCTCCTGATCTCGGCGGCGTTCATCTCCCTCGTGGAGCTCCAGCTGGCGCCCGCGTGGATGGTGGTCGTCGTCATCGGGCGCGAGTTCGCGGTGTCGGGACTGCGCTCGATCGCGTCGGCGCGCGGCATCGTCATCTCGGCCTCGGTGTGGGGCAAGATCAAGATGGGGACGCAGATCGCCGCCGTCTCGCTCCTGATCCTGGCGCTTCGGCACGACGGGTTTGCCCTGCCGGGCCGCATCGCCCTCTGGGTCGTCGTGGCCGTGGCGATCGTGTCGGGGACGGAGTACTTCACCCGATTCCTGCGCCGGATCGTCCTCGAGGGCCCGCGGCCCGGCGACTAGCTCGCGACGGGGGCTTCGTCAGGCGCGCCGCAGCAGGAAGCGCCAGATGGGGCGCCCCTCGCGCGCGTACTTGAGCTCGTAGTTGGTCGGCGGCGGCACGGGCAGGTCGTCCCACGCCCCGCGCTCGAGCGACGGGACGGTGTCGACGAGCGTTTCGAGCTCGCGGCCGTAGTCGGGGTGATCGGTCGCGATGCGCACGTAGCCGCCGGGCACCAGGCGCGAGGCGGCGATCTCGAGAAAGACGCCGTCGAGCAGGCGCCGCTTCTTCTGCTTCTTCTTCGGCCACGGATCGGGGAAGTAGACGTGGAGCGCCTGGAGGCTCGACGGCGCGAGCGCCGTCTCGACGAAGAGTCGGCCGTCGGCCCGGGCGATCGCGGCGTTGCGGAGCCCGGAGCGCTCGACGCGCTCGCGGCAGAGGCGATAGTAGGAGAGCGAACGTTCGATGCCCAGGAAATCGTGCGCGGGGTTGCCGCGAGCGGCCGCGATCAGGAATCGCGCCTTGCCGCTCCCGATCTCGACCTCGAGCGGCGCGCGGCGTCCGAAGCGGGCGGCGGGGTCGAACGCCCGGGCCGGCCAGAGCTCCTCGTCGGGAACGGCGGGAAAACGGCCGGGCGCATCCCGTGTGCTACCCTGACTTCGCAACGCCCCGATTGTCATGCCCACGATCGTCTTCGTCAACGAGGGGAAGGCCGGTGTGGTCGCCGAGGGCACCACGATCCTCCAGGCTGCCCTGGATCTGGGCGTCAAGATCAGCCACGTCTGCGGCGGCAACGGCACGTGCTCGACGTGCCGCGTCGAAGTGGTCGTGGGCGGCGAAAACATTTCCGCCATGAACCCGCAGGAGAAGGCCTACGACATGGGCGACGGCCGCCGCCTCGGCTGTCAGGCGCGCGTGCAGGGCAACTGTGCGGTCCGCGCCCTGATGATCCCCAAGGTCGAGCTCTACTAGCCCAGCCGTTCCGCCACCGCCTTCGCGAACGCCTGCGTGCCCGTCGTGCCGCCGAGGTCCGGTGTGCGGACGCCGGCCGCGAAGGTCGCCAGCAGCGCCCGCTCGATCCGCTCCGCGTGTTCCGGTAGCTCGAGGTGGCGCAGCATCAGGATCGCGGACATCAGCAGAGCCGTCGGGTTGGCCTTGTCCTGCCCGGCGATGTCCGGCGCCGTGCCGTGGACCGCCTCGAAGATCGCGGCGTCCTTGCCGAGGTTCGCGCCGGGCACGAGGCCGAGCCCGCCGACGAGCCCGGCGGCGAGGTCGGAGACGATGTCGCCGTAGAGGTTCTCGAGGAGCAGGACGTCGAAAGTCTCCGGGTTCATGACGAGGCGCATGCAGGCCGCGTCGACGATGCGGTCATCGGCGGCAATGTCCGGGTAGTCGCCCGAGACCTTTCGGAAGCACTCCAGGAACAGGCCGTCGGAGAGCTTCATGATGTTGGCCTTGTGGATCGCGGTCACGCGGCGGCGTCCGTGGGCGCGCGCGTAGTCGAAGGCGTACCGCGCGATCCGCGTCGACGCGACCTCGGTGATGATCTTGAGCGACTCGACGACGCCCGGGACGACGGTGTGCTCGAGCCCGCTGTAGAGCGACTCGGTGTTCTCCCGCACGACGACGAGGTCCACGTCCTGAAAGCGGCTCGCCACCCCCGGGACGTTCTTGACGGGCCTCAGGTTCGCGTAGAGCCCGAAGGCCTGGCGCAGCCGCACGTTGACGGATTGGAACCCCTTGCCGATCGGCGTCGCGACCGGGCCCTTCAGGGCGACGCGCGTGCGGCGAATCGCCTCGAGGGCGGAAGCGGGCAGGGGATCCCCGGAGCGTTTTTCGGCCTCACGGCCGACGACGACCTCCTCGAACTCGAGCGGCGCTCCCGCGGCTCCGAGGATGCCGACGACGGCATCGGCGACCTCGGGGCCGATCCCGTCGCCGCGGATGAGCGCGACGCCGCGGCTCACTGGGCCTCCCGACGCTCGGCCGGGGCCGGCAGGATCATGCGGACCTTCCGGATCGCCGTCGGGGTGGCCTCCTCGACGACGAAGTCGGCGAAGCGTCCCTTCCAGCGGTCGCCCTTGCGCGGGATCCGGCCGAACCGGAGCATCAGGTGGCCGGCGATCGTCTCGGCCTCGTCGCGGGGGAGGCGGATGCCGAACTGGTCTTCGAGCTCGTCGAGGCGCAGGCTTCCGTCGAGCAGGTACGTGCGCTCGCCCGCGGCCAGAAAGCCGGGATGCTCCTCGTCGTACTCGTCCTGGATCGGCCCGAGGAGCTCTTCGATCGCGTTCTCGATCGTGACGAGGCCGGCCGTGCCGCCGTGCTCGTCCACGACGATCGCCATGTGCGTGCGGCGGCGGCGCATCTCGCGGAAGAGGTCTTCGGCGCGCTTGAACTCCGGGACGAGGAAGGGCGGGTCGAGGTAGCGTCCGAGCTCGAAGCTCTGCTCCTCGGAGTCGGAGAGGTCGAAGAGGTCCTTGGCGTGGAGGATCCCGACGATGTTGTCGATCGAGCCGCGGTAGACGGGGAGCCGAGAGAGCTTCTGCTCGCGCAGCAGCGCCTTCAGGTCCTCGAAGCTGGCCGTTTCGGGGAGCGCGACGATCTTCGTGCGGGGCACCATGATGTCGCGCACGGTCTTGTCGCCGAACTCCACGACCTTGTGGAGCAGGCGCGTCTCCTCGCGGTGAATGAGACCCTCTTCGGCGCCGAGATTGAAGACGCTCTTGAGCTCCTCCTCGGTCAGGCCCTGGTTCGCCTGCGACACGCCGAAGACCGCGAGGACGCGGTTGGTCAGGCGGACGCAGACCTCGGCGACCGGGGCGAGGACTTTCATCATCCACGACAGCGGCACCGCGACGGCGCGCGCCACCGAGACGGGCGAGGCCGCGCCGATGGCCTTGGGCGTCATCTCGGCGAAGACGAAGAGCGCCAGGGTCGAGAACACCACCGAGGCCGGCACGCCGACGCGGACGCCGAACCAGCCCGTCGCGAGCGTCGTGGCCGAGGCCGAGGCGGCCGACATGAAGAGGTTCTGGCCGATGAGGATGACGGCGAGCAGGCGCGGGGTATGGGCCTTCAGGCTCCGGATCAGCGCGCCGCGCCGGTCCCCCTTCTCGCGGAGGCGCTGAAGGTCGATCCGCCCGAGGGCGACGAGCGCCGTCTCCGAGCCGGCGAAGAAGGCCGAGATGGCGAGGGAGAGCAGAAAGGCGATCACGTAGAGGGTCGTCTGTGGAGTCATGAACCGTCCTTTCGAGTCCGGAGCCGCCGAGTCTACAGGGGAAGGCGCGCGAGGCGTTCGAGGGCCCAGCGCGCGGCGTCCGAGAGCCCCGGCTCGGACAGAGCCGCGGCGCGGCGGAGCGCCGGCAGGCACTCGCGGTCCCCGCGCGCCCCGGCCGAGAGCGCGGCGTTGCGCTGGAGGCCGCGCCGCGTGGCGCGGTTGACCGCGGTCGCGCCGAAGCGCCGGCGCCAGTCGCCCTTGCCCATACCGAGCAGCGCGGACCGGGTCGGGGCCTCGGGGAGAGGTTCCGCCGCCGCCGCGAGCGGTGCGTTCCAAGGGCAGACTTCCTGGCAGACGTCGCAGCCGAAGACGTGGTCGCCGAGCGCCACCTTCCACGCCTCGGGGACGGGGCCCGCGTGCTCGATGGTCCAGTACGCGAGGCAGCGGGACGCGTCGACCACTGCCGGGGCGCGGAACGCGTCCGTCGGGCAGGCCTCGAGGCAGCGCACGCACGCGGCGCACTGCTCGGCGACGGGCGCGTCCGCCGGAAGGTCGAGGTCCGTGACGATCTCGGCGAGCAGCAGGTACGAGCCCTGCGCCGCGTCGATCAGGCAGCCATTCTTGCCGATCCAGCCGAGCCCCGCGGCAGCGGCGAAGGCTCTTTCGGAGAGCGGCGTCGAGTCGACGCACACGCGGCTCGACCAGTCCTCGCCGAGGCGCTCGCGGGCGCGATCGACGACGCGCGCGGCCCGCGCCCGCAGCGACCCGTGGTAGTCGTCGCCGCGGCTGTAGCGGGCGAAGACCGCGCCGTCGGCGCCGCGATACGGCGCCGCCGGATGGGGCGCCGCGAGGCAGACGACCGATCGTGCGCCGGAGAGGAGCTCCCGCGGCGAGCGGCGGACCTCGCGGGTCGTCTCCAGGTACGCCATGCCGGCGTTGAGGCCGGCGTCGATCCAGCGCTCGAAGCGCTCGAACTCGGGGGCGGCCTCGGCGCGGGCGACGCCGAAGCGGGTGAAGCCCTCGCGTTCGGCCGCCTCGCGCAGGACGCCCCGGGCCAGGAGCCGGTCCGGCGGGCCGTTCGCGCGCACGACGGCGGATGCTAGCATCGGCGCCCGAAGGAGGGCGCGTGGCGGAGCGCGACCGGTTTTCGACCCGGGTGTTCGGGCTCGCCGTCGCGGCGCTGCTCGCCTACCTCTCGTTTCGGATCTTCGAGCCCTTCTTCGCGCCGATCTACTGGGCGTTCCTGCTCGCGTTCATGCTCTTCGGCGTCAACCGCTGGATGCGGCGCGCCGTGCGCGGAAGGAACGGCCTCGCCGCGGCGCTGATGACGGTGGCCGTGGCGCTCGGCGTCGCGATCCCCGCCGCCGTCGGCGCGGTGGCCTTCGCGCGGCAGGCGGTCGAGCTCGCGCACCGGCTCTCCGCGGCAGCCCAGCTCTACCAGATCGCCGGCGTCGGCGACGTCCTGAAAATCCCGGTGATCGGCCGCGGCCTGGATCTTCTCCGGGACCGCTTCCACGTCGACACCGACCAGG
Organism: Thermoanaerobaculia bacterium; assembly: GCA_035500755.1. Lineage (GTDB taxonomy): Bacteria > Acidobacteriota > Thermoanaerobaculia > UBA5066 > Gp7-AA6 > DAHUXD01. The sequence goes on from DATJXB010000083.1 coordinate 17,180, forward strand.
TCCGCGACTGGCTGATCCAGGGCGCGCAACAGGCCGTGCAGTTTCTCTTCGCGCGCAGCCGCGACGTCCTCTTCGGCGCGTTCGGCATCTTCGCGAACGTGGCCTTGACGCTCTTCGTCCTCTTCTTCTTCTTCCGCGAAGGGGACGCGCTCGCGGCGAAGCTGATCCGCCTGATTCCGTTCGACGCGGACCGCAAGCGCCGTTTGAACGATCACCTGCAGGCGGTGACGCGCGCGGTCGTCTTCAGCACGGTCGTGACCGCGATCATCCAGGGCGTGCTCCTGGGCATCGGCTTCTGGGTGACCGGCGTGCCGTCGCCCCTCGTCTTCGGGGTGCTCGCGGGGGTCGCGTCCTTCGTGCCTCTCGTGGGCACGGGGCTCGTCTGGGTGCCGGCGGTTCTCTACCTGTGGGTCCAGGGCGTGGCGTGGAAGACGGTGTTCTTGCTCGTCTGGAGCGCCGTCGTCGTCGGCTCGGCGGACAACGTCCTCCGGCCGCTGCTCGCCTCCGGAAAGAGCCGGGTGGGGACGCTGACCGTCTTCTTCGGAGTCCTCGGCGGGCTCGCGACCTTCGGGTTCATCGGGCTCTTCCTCGGCCCGGTGATCCTCGCGCTCGTCCTCGCGCTCCTCGAGTTCGCGGATGAGCCGCCGCCCGGCGCCGCCCCCGCGTCCTCGCCCTAGTTCCCGAGCCAGTCGGCGACGAAGATGTTGGTCTCGTGCGGCTGCCTGCCGTTGCGGTTGGACGCGAAGACGAGCGTCTTGCCGTCGCGGGTGAGCATCGGGAACCCGTCGAAGTCGGGGCTGAACGTGATGCGCGTCAGGCCGGTGCCGTCCTCGCGGATCGTGTAGAGATCGAAGTCGCGCCCCTTCGGGTCGGCCAGGTTCGACGAGAAGATGATGCCCTTCCCGCCGGGCAGGAAATACGGCGCGAAGTTCGCCGCCCCGTTGTTCGTGACCGCGTGGTCGCCCGTGCCGTCGGCGTTCATGACCCGGATCTCGAGGGCCCGCGGCGCGTAGGTGTGGCGGGCCAGGTTTTCGCGATACCGCGCGAGGTCCTCGGGGGTCGTCGGATGGTCGGCGCGGTAGACGATCTTTTTGCCGTCCTCGGAGAAGAACGGCCCGCCGTCGTAGCCGGGCGTGTGCGTCAGGCGGCGGACGTTCGAGCCGTCGGCGTTCATCGTGTAGATCTCGAGGTCGCCGTCGCGGGCGGACGTGAAGACGATGGACTTGCCGTCGGGCGAGACCGTCGCTTCGGCGTCGTAGTCCGGCGAGGAAAAGAGCTTGCGGATGTCGCTGCCGTCGGGCCTGGCCGAGTAGATGTCGTAGTCGTCGAGCGCCCAGACGTAGCCGCGCGAGCGGTCCGGCCGGGGCGGGCAGGCGGCGCCGGCGCCGAAGGTCGAGGCGTAGAGGATCCGGTCGCCGGACGGAAAGAAGTAGGCGCACGTCGTCTTGCCGTCGCCGTTGGAGACGCGCTTCTTGTCGGAGCCGTCGGCGTTCATCGTGAAGATCTGGTCGCAAGGGAGCGTGCCCGCGTCGGACTGGAAGATGAGGCGCTTGCCGTCGGCCGACCAGTAGGCCTCGGCGTTCTGGCCTCCGAAGGTCAGCTGGCGGACGTTGGCCAGGTACTTCTCCTCGCCCGGGGCGAGCAGGGAGGCGGGAGTCGCCGTGGCCGGCGGAGACGCGGGCGTGGGCGTCCCGTCCGCGCCCTGCGCGAAGACCGCGGCGGAAACGACGATCGCGAGGGCGAAGCCGGTGACGTATTTCATGAGGCCGGGGATTCTAGCAGCGGGCTCCCGCCCCGGGCGCGGTTGCATCGCCGCTGACCGGCCTTTATCCTCGCCGGCAGCCCGATGGAGCGCGAGACCGACTCGAGAAGGATCCTCGCGGAGGAAGTCCGCGCGGCGATCGCCGAGACCGCTCCCGTTCCGGGAAGCGGGTCCCCGGGCGGCGATCCCCTGACGGCTGACGCGCGGGGACTCCTCGCGCGCGCCGCGGACGCCGCGACGCCGTCGGTTCCGCCGGGCTCGCCGCTCGAACCGGTCAAGCGCCTGGCGATCCGGCTGCTGCGCTTCTTGTGGCGCAGCCAGTCGACCTACAACGTCCTGTCGGTCGACGCGTCGACGCGCCTGGCCGACGCCCTCGAGCGTTTCCGCGCCGAGACCGAGCGTGGCCTGGACGAGCTCGCGCGGCGTGCGAGCGTCCAGGAGGCGCGACTGACGCTGGCCGAATCGGCGGGGTCATCCGCCCGGGCGAGGCCGGCGGGGACGTCCGCGGCGCCCGCGTCCGTGACGGCGTTGCCCGCCGGCGTCTACGCGCTCTTCGAGGAGCGCTTCCGCGGCAGCCCCGCCGAGATCGCCCGCGGGCAGCGCGACTATCTGAAGCTGCTCGCCGGGATCCCCGGCCCGGTGCTCGACGTGGGCTGCGGGCGAGGCGAGTTCCTGAAGCTGCTTTCCGAGACGGGCTTGAGCGGCAGCGGCATCGAGTCCAATCCCGTCAGCGCCGCGGCGTGCCGGGCGGCGGGTCTCGAGGTCGAGGAAGCCGACGCGCTCGAGGCGCTCGGGCGCCGGCCGGCCGGCAGACTCGGCGCGGTCGTGGCCTTTCAGGTCGTGGAGCACTGGCCGCCGGAGACGATCTTCCGGTTCCTGCAGGAGGCGCGGCGCGCGCTCGCCCCGGGAGGAGTTCTCGTCGCGGAAACCGTCAACACCGACTCGCTGTCGGCGTTGCGGGCGTTCTATCTCGACCCGACGCACGCGCGGCCGGTCCCGCCCGCGGCGCTGCGTTTTCTCGCGGAAGCGGCGGGGTTCTCGGACGCGCGGATCGAGCCGCGCTCGCCCCTGCCTCCCGCCGACCGCCTCGAGGAGCTCTCGGGCAACGAGCGCAAATTGAACGCGCTTCTCTTCGGGCCGCAGGACTACGCCCTCGTCGCCCGCGTCGCGGCCGCGCCTTGAGACCGCGGCGCGTCCTCGTCCTCGCGGTCCAGTCGCCCTTCACGCACGGCGGGGCGGAACGGCACGTCCGACGCCTGACCGAGGAGCTCGTCAAGCGCGGCGTCGAGGCCGATCTCATCGCGATGCCGATGGCCGAGCGCGAGCGGTTCGACCTCGTCCGCGCGGCCGTGGCGTGGCGCAGCCTCGACCTGACCGAGGTCTCGGGCGGACCCGTCGACGCCGTCATCGCCACCCGGTTCCCGACGTACGCCCTGCGCCACCCGAACAAGGTGGTGTGGCTGATTCACCAGTACCGGCAGGCCTACGATCAGTTCGGGACCGCGTACAGCGACTTCACCGCGGCTCCCGAGGACCGCCGCACGCGCGAGGTGATCGCCCAGATCGACCGCGTCGGGCTGACGGAGGCCCGCAAGGTCTTCGCGAACTCGAAGACGGTCGCGGCGCGTCTGGCGCGCTACAACGGCCTCGCGAGCGAGCCCCTCTACCACCCGCCCCCGCTCTACGGCCGGTATCGCGGCGGCCCCGCGGGCGACACGATCCTGTGGGTCGGGCGCCTCGAATCCTGGAAGCGGCCCGCGCTTCTGCTCGAGGCGCTGCCCCACGTGCCGGACGCCCGAGCCGTCTTCGTCGGACGCGGGCCGGAAGAGGGGCGGCTGCGCGCGCGCGCGAGCGAGCTCGGTGTGGCGGGGCGCGTGCGCTTCGTGCCGGAGGCCGACGACGAGACGCTCCTCGGCCTCTACGCCGCGGCCCGCGTCGTCGCGGTCACGGCGGCGGGGGAGGATCTCGGCTATGTGCCGCTGGAGGCGTTTCTCTCGGGCAAGCCCGTGCTGACCACGGAGGACGCCGGAGGGCCCCTCGAGTTCGTCGAGAACGGGGCGACCGGCATCGTCGCGCCGCCGAGGCCGGACGCCTTCGGGGTGGCGCTGCGCGTGCTCTGGCCGCGCCTGGACGTCCTCGCCGCGATGGGGGAGGCCGGGCAGAAGCGCGCGGCCCGTCTCGACTGGGACGGTCCGATCGCCGCGCTTCTGGGCGCCGCGGGGATTTCGTGAGCGGCGAGGACGATCCCCTGCGCCGGCTCGCCCACGAACGGGGGCGGCTGCTCGGCGAACTCGGGGTCCGGCCCGACGACGCGCGCTGGGCCCGGGCGGAGGCGGACGCGATCGCGAGCCTGACGACGCCGTCGCTCACGCTGCGCCTTCCGGCGCCGCTCGCGCGGCTCTGGAGGCGGCTGGCGAGAGTCCTCGGCTAGGGCTTCTTGCGCGGGCGGGGCTCGCGCCGCCGCTCGGTCCACAGGCGCACCCGGTTTCGCCCCTCGTCCTTGGCCGCGTAGAGCGCCTTGTCGGCGCGGAAGAGGAGCTGGTGCTTCTCGTCCTCCTCGAGCCCGGTCGTGTCCGCGATGCCGGCCGACACCGTAACGCGGAACGGCTGTCCCTCGCTCGTGAAGCTCTGGCGCTCGAGGCCGCGGCGGACGCGGTCGGCGACCGAAAGCGCGGCGCGCGCGGCCGTCTCGGGGAAGAGCACCGCGAACTCCTCGCCGCCGTAGCGGCAGGCGAGGTCGCTCGCCCGCACCGTGGCCCGCAGGATCTCGCCGAACGCCCGGATGGCGGCGTCGCCGGCGGCGTGGCCCTGCGTGTCGTTGATCTTCTTGAAGTGGTCGAGATCGAAGAGCGCGACCGAGACGGTCGACTGGTACCGACGATGCCGGGCCCACTCTTCGGAAAGGCGGGTCTCGAAGTAGCGCCGGGCGGAGAGGCCCGACAGCTCGTCGGTCACGGCGATCTCCCAGTTGCGCGAGGCGTGGAGCGAGGCCGTGAGCGGCGCGAGCAGGGAGCGCAGCTCGGACTTGCGGCGGTCGTCGATCGGCTCCGGCGAGACGAGCGTCAGGTACGCGAGCAGTACGTCGCCCGAGTAGAGGGGCAGGTGGAGGCGCTGGGTGGGCTCGGCGTCGGGCAGGAGCTCCATGGGCGCGAAGGAGCGGTCCGTCTCCGTCGCGGCGAAGCGCAGGAGCGCGCGCGCGTCGATGCGCTCGCCGAGGTAGGTGCTCGAGGCGTCTCGAGTCGGCCGACGGTCCGCGGGCGGCGACCCGGTCAGCGTCCAGACTTCGGAGATCCGCTGCGACGGGTCGACGCGGTACACGTCGAAGACCTGGAGCGGCAGGATCTCGGAGGCGGCGCGATAGGCGTGCTGGAGGATCTGCGCGGGATCCGGGGATTCGCCGAGAAGATGGCTCTCGCGGTCGCGCGACGCGAGGCGAGCCGTGAGGTCGCGGACTCTCCGGGAGAGCTTCCACGCGCGCAAGCTCGACGCGCCGAGGCCGGCGAGGAGGAGAAGGTCCACCCAGAGCGGCAGCACTCCAGCGAGTGTAGCGGCTCGGGGACGGCGGAGAAACGACGAGGCCCCCGATCGGGGGCCTCGTGAGATCGCGAATCGGGAGAGGGCTTACTTCGCGGCCGGGGTCGCCGTGGCGGGCGCCGTCTCGGTGGACGTCGTCGCCGTGCCCGTGGATTCGGTGCCGGTCGTCGCCGTGCCGGTCGTCGCCGTGTTGGTGGCGGCGGTGCCGGTCTCTTCGACCACGGCCGGGGCCTGCGCCGCGGGAGCGGCCTCGGGAGCGGGAGCCTCCTTCTTCTGGCAACCCGCCGCGAAAGCCAGCGCGGACGCCGCCACGAAACCCAGGGTCAGGAACTTCTTCATATCCCTCATCTCCTTCTTTCTAAATGAACGCGTTCTCGCGCAAGCGAAACGTCCTTGCGGAAAATCGACGCGGAATCATATCCGAAGGCGACCGGGTGTCAAGCGAGGGCACTCCTCGGCGGTTCTCGGCTCGGCTATCCTTGGGTCCCGCTTTGCCGCCGCGCGAACCGGGGGAACGGGGGTTACGCACGTGTTCGAGGGTCTCGGCGACCGGATGCAGCGGGTTTTCAAGGAGCTGCGCGGCGAGGGTCACCTCACCGACTTCCACATCGAGACCGCGCTGCGCGAGATTCGGCTCTCCCTGCTCGAGGCCGACGTGGCCCTGCCCGTGGTCAAGAAGTTCACGGAACGCGTGCGCGAACGCGCCGCCGGCGCTCGAGTCGCCCAGCAGCTGTCCCCGGCGCAGGAGGTCACGCGGATCGTGCGCGACGAGCTCCAGGCGCTCCTCGGCGGCCAGGACGCGGACCTGGCGCTCCAGGGGAAACCCGCGGTCATCGCCCTCGTCGGCCTCCAGGGCTCGGGCAAGACGACGTCCGCGGCAAAGCTCGCCCGGCTGCTGAAGGCGCGGGGGCGCTACCCGCTCGTGATCGCCGCCGACCTGGCGCGGCCGGCCGCGGTGCAGCAGCTCGTGACGCTCGGCCGGCAGATCGGCGTGCCGGTCTTCGAGCCCGGGAGCCGGAAGGATCCGGTCGAGGTCGCCCGGGAAGGCCTGCGCGAGGCGAGGCAGACCGGACGCGACACGGTGGTCCTCGACACGGCCGGCCGGCTCCACGTCGACGAGACGCTCATGCAGCAGATCCGCGCGATCGTCGCGGCCGTGTCTCCGCAGGAAATCCTCTTCGTCGCCGACGCGATGACCGGGCAGGACGCGGTCAAGTCGGCCTCCGGGTTCGCGGAGGCGCTGCCGCTGACCGGCATCGTGCTGACCAAGACCGACGGCGACGCGCGGGGCGGGGCGGCGTTGAGCGTCGTGACGACGACGGGCAAGCCCATCAAGTTCGTCGGGATCGGCGAAAAGCCCGAGGACTTCGAGCCGTTCCACCCGGACCGCATGGCGTCGCGGATTCTCGGTCTCGGCGACGTCCTGACGCTGATCGAGAAGGTCGAGGCGACCGTCGACGCGGAGGCCGCGCGCAAGCTCGCCGAGAAGACCGCCGCCGGCGAGTTCACGCTCGAGGACCTGCGCGAGCAGCTCGCCTCGATGAAGAAGATGGGCCCGCTCGAGGGGCTGCTCGACCTGCTGCCCAAGGGCGGCGCGCTCAAGGCCCTCAAGGGGCCCGAGAGCGTCGACGAGAAGGCTCTGGTCCGAACCACGGCCATGATCGACTCGATGACCGTCGAGGAGCGTCGCTTCCCCCAGATCCTGAACGGGAGCCGTAAGAAGCGGGTCGCCGCGGGCTCGGGGACCTCCGTGGCCGAGATCAACCGCCTCCTCAAGCAGTACCAGCAGATGCGCCGGCTGATGCGCACGGCCAGGAAGGGAGCCCGTGGACTCGATTTTTCCCGCCTGGCGCTGCCCGGGCCGAGAAACCCGTAATCCCGTTTTCGTGTAGAATGCCGCGCTTTTGCAGGAGCTGAAGGGGTACTGAATGGTCAAGATCCGCCTGCGCCGGATGGGCGCCCGTAACCGTCCCTACTACCGCATCGTCGTCTCGGATTCGCGCCTGACGGCGCGCGCCGAGGTCCTCGAAGAGCTCGGGTCCTACGACCCGGTTCCGAACCCGCCCTCGCTGTCGCTCGACCGCGAGCGGGCCAAGTACTGGATCGGCCGCGGCGCCTCCGTGTCGCCGACCGTCGCGTCGCTGCTCGAGCGGCCCGAGCCGGCGCCGGCCGCCTGAGCTTGCGATGAAGCGCCTGGTCGAAACGATCGTCCGCCGGCTTTGCGACGAGCCCGGCGCGGCGAGGATTGCCGAGAGCTTCGAAGGTAAGACGCTCGTCTATGACGTGGACGTGCCGGAGAACGACCGGGGCCGTCTCATCGGCCGCGAAGGTCGGACGATCCGAGCCCTGCGCGCCTTCGTCGCCGCGGCCGCGACGGCACAGGGCAAGCGCGTCCTGATTCGCGTTCGCGACTAGGGCTCGGGCGCCGCAGCTCCACGGGGGCGCGGCCCCGGACGTGATGACGCCGCCGCTGCTCGTCGTCGGCACCGTCCGACGCTCTCACGGTCTCTCCGGCGAGTTCTCGGTCGAGGTCCTCAGCGACTTTCCCGAGCGTTTCGCGCCCGGGACACGCCTCCTCTGGCGGCGCGGCTCCGACGCGCGCGAGCTCGTCGTCGCGGGCGTCCGGCCTCACGGCGGCGGCCTCCTGCTGACCGTCGAGGGCTGCGGGGACGTGACGGCCGCGCGGGCTCTGCAGGGCGGGGAGCTCTGCGTGGCCGAGACCGACGCGCACCCCGCCCCGGAAGGCTACTTCTACGCGCACGAGGTGCGCGGCTTCCGCTGCGAGGATGCGTCCGGTCGTGTCCTCGGCGAGGCCACGGATCTCGCGGCGACCCCGGCCGGCCCGATGCTCACCGTCGCGGTCGGCGGGGCCGGGGGCCGTGAAGCCCTGGTGCCGTGGACGCATCCGATCGTCGTCGCGGTCGACCGGGAGGGGCGGCGCATCGTGCTCGATCCACCCGAGGGCCTGTTCGAGCTGTGAGAGGCTCTGACGGGGGCGCGCGATGATCCGCATCGAGATCCTCTCGATCTTTCCGCCGTACTTCGAGTCCCCGCTGGCGGAGTCGTTGCTCGGCAAGGCGATCTCGGACGGGGTCGTCGAGGTTTCGGTCACCGACATGCGTGCCTTCGCCGACGGAAAGCATCGGAAGGTGGACGACGAGCCCTACGGCGGGGGAGCCGGCATGGTGATGATGGCGCCGGTCGTGGCGGCGGCGGTCGAAGCGCGGCGCGAGGTACCCGGGCTGCCGCGCGCCTGGACGATCCTGATGACGCCGGAGGGGCGCCGGCTCGACCACGCCGCCGTCGAGGGGCTCGCCGCGCGGGAGCGGCTGCTGATCGTCTGCGGCCGCTACGAGGGAATCGACGAGCGCGCCCGCGCCCTGGGGCTCTTCGACGAGGAGATCTCGCTCGGCGACTTCGTGCTGCCGGGAGGCGAGGTCGCGGCCCTCGCGCTGACCGAGGCCGTGACGCGCCTGGTGCCGGGCGTGGTCGGCGCCCCGGAGTCTCTCGAGAGCGAATCCTTCCGGCGCGAGCGCCTCGACTATCCGCACTACACGCGGCCGCGCGAGTTTCGCGGCCTGGGCGTGCCGGAGGTGCTCCTCTCCGGAGACCACGCGCGCATCGAACGCTGGCGGCGAGCCCGGGCTCTGGCGCGGACGCGGGAGCGCCGCCCGGATCTGCTTCAGAAGCGGCCTCCCGAGCCGGGCGAGGACGCCGGCTGAGGCCGTTTCGCGCCGTTTCCGTCGGCTTGAAACCGCCGGAGGGCATCGAGTAGAATTCGCCGTTCCCCCGGACCATCCGCGGGCGCAGCCCGCTCGTTTTGGAGAGGCTTGTCATGAGTGATGTTCTGCTCGACCTGGAA
>DATJXB010000084.1:0-3598 GCA_035500755.1 Thermoanaerobaculia bacterium
GGCCGGGCACTCGGTCGCGAGGACGCTCGCGCCGGTCGCCGCGACCCGGTCCATCTTGCGGTCGAGAACCCCCGTCGCCTCCGTGTGGTGGAGGAACGTGTAGCTCCCGGACGCTCCGCAGCACCAGTCCGCTTCCGGCAGCTCCTTGAACGTGACGCCGGGGACACTCTTGAGGAGGGCGCGCGGCTGCGCCGTGACCTTGGCGAAGCGGTTCGAGAGGTGACAGGGATCGTGGTACGTCACGGTCGCCTCGACCCTGCCTTCGGCCGGCCCGAGCCCCTTGGCGGCGAGGAACTCGCTGAAGCTCCGCACCTTCGCGGAGAAGGCCGCGGCCTTCGCGGCATAGGCGGCGTCGTCCGCGAGGAGGTGCGCGTAGTCCTTGAGGTGCGTGCTGCAGCTCCCGCAGTCCGAGACGACGGCCTCGAGCCCCTCGGTCACCGCGAGCCGGTCGATGTTCCGCCGCGCGATGTCGCGCGCCGCGTCGAGGTCGCCGTAGGCGTGCGCCGGGCGGCCGCAGCACGTGTTGTCGAGAATCGTCACGGAGCAGCCGGCGCGCCCCAGGACGCGCAGCGTCGCCTCGACGACCTCCGGAAACTGGAAGCTCAACCCGCAGGACACGAAGTAGCCAATGCGAGAGGCGGCCTTGTCCACGTCGGCGCCGGCGTGCCGCTCGCCGCGGCGGAAGAAGCGCTCCGGCAGCTCCGGCACGACCTCGTTCGCCGCCGAGAGCGGCGAGTCCGCGCCTCCGAGGCCGGCCTTTTCGGCCGCCTTTGCGAGGCCCGTGCGCTTGGCCCAGACGGCCCAGCGTCCCGCCCATTCCAGCCTCTTGCCGTCCGCGAGCACGGAGCGGAAGAGCACGCGCTGCCAGAGCGGGTGGCCGTGCTTCTCGAGGTACGCGTGCCTCAGGGCCAGGACGACCTCGTCCGTCTTCAGCGCCGGGAAGCAGTGCGCGGTGCAGCCGCGGCAGAGCAGGCAGTCCTCGAGCGCGTGAGCGACTTCGGGCGTCAGCTCGATCTCGCCGAGCATCAGGGAGCGGGCGATCGCGAGGCGGCCGCGCGAGAGCGAGTGCTCCTGACCCGTGACGCGGTAGACCGGGCAGCCCGCCTGGCAGAAGCCGCAGCGGTTGCACTTGGCGATGAGATCGTTCAGCGGAAGCAGCTCGGTGACGGCCATGTCGCCTCCCCTCAGATCCCGCCGACGAAGCGACCCGGGTTCATCAGTCCCCCGGGATCGAGCTCCGCCTTGAGCCGCCGCGCGACGGCGAAACCGTCGCGGACCCGGCCCCAGGCGTCGAGAGTGCGCTTGAGAGCCGCCGGCGCGGACTCGAGGACGAGGCTTCCCTCGGCCGCCTCGGCCTCGCCGCGCAGCGCCGCGAGCGCGTCGCGGAGCGGCTCGAGCGGCGCGCCGGCGGCGATCCGGTAGCCTGCGCGCACGACTCCGCTCCCCGCGTGCGCCGACACGGCCCCCGTGAACCCGCGTCGGCCGAGGTCCCCGGCGGACGCGAAGAGATCCAGGGTCTTCCCGATCGGAACGGCGACCTTGACGACGACGCCCGACGCCTTGAAGGGCGCGTGGACGTTTCGGATCGCGCGCCACGCTGGCCCGGCGTCCGCGTCTCCGAGCGTGTCCGTCGCGATCGCGTCGTTCTCCTTGAAGAGCTTCGTGAAGTCCCGCACCTGCCGTTCGACGGCCTCGCGGCTGCCCGCGAGCGAGACGGCAAGGCCGTAGCCGGCGGGGGAGACGCGCCCGAGCCCGGTCTCGGCCGACGAGAGAGCGGCGGGATCGAGGGCCTCGAGCGCCTCGGGGACGAGGAACGACTCCAGGGCGCGGGCGACGACCGATGCCATCTGCGGGACCTGCCGGAACACGCCGACGACCGTCGCGCGCGCCGCCGGCAGCGGCAGCAGCTTGAACGTCGCCTCGGTCACGATGCCCATCGACCCGAGGCTCCCGATGAAGAGCTTGTTCATGTCGTAGCCGGAGACGTTCTTGATGACCTTGCCGCCGCAGCGGATGCGCTCGCCGCTCGGCAGGACGACGCGGAGACCGAGCACCCAGTCGCGGGCCGACCCGTAGAGGAGCCGGCCCGGGCCGCTCGCGTTGCTCTCGACGAGGCCGCCCACGGTGACGGCGTCCGCCTCGGCGGGGTCCAGCGGCAGGAACTCCCCCTTCTCGCCGAGGACCTCCTGGAGACGCGCGAGCCGCACGCCGGCCTCGGCCGAGACGTTCAGGTTCGCGTGGTCGAACTCGACGATCCGCGAGAGACGGTCGAGGAGGACGACGACGTCGAGCCGGCTCGGGGGGTTCCCGAGGCCCATCGCGGTCCCGCCGCCCCACGGCGCCATCGCCGCGCCGGCGGCGGTGCAGGCGGCCACGACCGCCTCGACGTCCTGCTGCGTCCCGGGGCGCACGGCGAGGCGCGGGCTCACGCCGTCCACGGCGAAGGCGGTCGCCGCGCCGTCGGAGAGGACCTGGTCCTCGCCCACGATCGAGGAGAGCTTCCGTGCGAGGCCGTCGCCGTCACGCATGCGCCACCTCCCGCGCCGCCGGGAAGATCTTCCCGGGGTTCGCGACGTCCTCGGGATCGAAGGCGTGCTTGACCTTCCGCTGCGCGTCGATCTCCTTCTCGCTGAAGACGAGGTGCATCGCGTCCATCTTCTCGATTCCGACGCCGTGCTCGCCGCTGATCGTGCCGCCCACCGCCACGCAGAGCTCGAGGATTTCCATCCCGGCCTTCATGACCCGCTCCTTCTGCGCGGCGTCGCGCCAGTCGAAGAGGATCAGCGGGTGCAGGTTGCCGTCGCCGGCGTGGAAGACGTTGGGGATCTTGAGGTCGTACTTCTTCCCGACCTCCGCCACCTTCTTGAGGATCTTCGGCAGCTCCGTGCGCGGCACGCTGCCGTCGCAGACGAGGTAGCTCGGCGTGATCCGGGCGACCGCCCCGAACGCGCCGCGGCGGCCGGCCCAGAGGGCGGCCCGTTCCGCGTCGTTCTTCGCGACGCGGATCTCCCGCGCGCCGTTCTTCCGGCAGAGGTCCGCGATCGCCTCCGCCTGCTGCTCGAGGTCGTCCTTGAGGCCGTCGATCTCGATGATGAGGACCGTCGCGCAGTCGAGCGGGAAGCCGCACTTGATCGAGGCCTCGACCGCCTGGATGACGAGCTGGTCCATCATCTCGAGGGTCGCGGGGACCATGCCGGCCGACACGATCGCCGAGACCGTCTCGCTTCCCGCCTCGATCGAGTCGTAGATCGCGAGGAGCGTCTTGACCCCCTCGGGAAGGCGCTGGATCTTCGTCACGATCTCGGTGCAGATTCCGAGAGTTCCCTCGCTCCCCACGAGGATGCCCGTGAGGTCGATCCCCGGCTCGTCGGGCGCCTTGCCGCCGAAGCGCGCGATCGTGCCGTCCGGCAGGACGACCGTGAGCCCGAGGACGTGGTTCGTCGTGACGCCGTACTTGAAGCAGTGCGGCCCGCCCGAGTTCTCGGCCACGTTGCCCCCGAGCGTGGCGGCCTTCTGGCTGGCCGGATCGGGCAGGTACTGATAGCCGAGAGGGGCGAGCGCGTTGCCGAACTCGAGGTTGAACATCCCGGGCTGAACC
>DATJXB010000085.1:0-17580 GCA_035500755.1 Thermoanaerobaculia bacterium
CTCGGTCCGGAAGCCGAGCACGCCGAGCAGCGCGTAGCCCGCGTTCGCGATCGACGAGTACGCGAGCATGCGCTTGACGTTCGACTGGAGGAGAGCCGCGATGTTGCCGAGGATCATCGTCGCCGCCGACACGAGCGCGACGACGAACCCCCAGTCCGCCTGGAACTTCGGGAACGCCACGTAGAAGATCCGCGCCAGGATCGCGTACGCCGCCACCTTCGGCCCGACCGAAAAGAACGCGGTCACGGGCGTCGGCGAGCCCTCGTAGACGTCGGGCGTCCAGACGTGGAACGGCACCGCCGCGATCTTGAACAGCAAGCCGGCCAGAATCAGCAGGATCCCGAGCATCAGCAGGTTCGAGCGTTCCGCCGAGGCGAGGAGCTTCGCGAGCTCGGGCAGCCCCATCCGGCCGCTGACGCCGTACACGAGCGAGAGGCCGTAGAGCAGCACGCCCGACGAGAAGGCCCCGAGGATGAAGTACTTGAGCGCCGCCTCGGTCGACTTCGGCTCCGCCTTGAAGTAGCCCGCGAGCACGTACGACGAAAGCGCCATCAGCTCGAGCGCGACATAGATCGAGATCAGGTTGTTGCCGGACGCCATGAAGAGCATCCCGACGCCGGAGAAGAGCAGCAGCGCGTAGTACTCGCCGCCGGGATACGGCGCCGACCCGACGTAGCGCGCCGACGCGAGAACCGTCAGGGCCAGCGAGAAGAGGATGAGCGCCTTGAAGAAGAGCGCGAAGTTGTCGACGACGAACGCGCCGCCGAGAATCGCCGTCGCCCGGTCGGGGCGCGTCGCGACGAGCGCGACGAGCCCGGCGGCGATGCCGATCGACAACGTCGCCAGAAACGCGAGGAACTCCTCCCTCGCCTTCCCGAAGGCCACGGCCAGCGCGAGCATGAGCAGGCCCGCCGCGGTGAGAAAGAGCTCCGGCGACAGGAGCATCCAGTCCGACGCGCGAAACGCCAGCGTCATGGACGCGCCGCCACCGCCGTGGCCTGCTCGGCGGCCGCCGATGCCGGCGCCGCGGACCGCGCCATCGCCGGCGCCTCGAGGGTCGTGCCGCCGACGGCCTGGACGATCTTTTCGGAGGGCCGGCGGATCACGTCGAAGATCGGCTTGGGGTACAGGCCGATCCAGAGCGCCAGGATCACGAGCGGCGCGAGCGTCAGTTGCTCGCGCAGCGTCAGGTCCTGCAGCTTCGCGTTGGCCGGGTTCGTGATCTCGCCGAAGAAGATGCGCTGGTAGAGCCACAGCAGGTACGCCGCGCCGAGAACGATGCCGGTCGCCGCCGCGAAGGCCCACCAGAAGTTCCGCGCGAAGGCGCCCTGGAGGATCGTGAACTCGCCGATGAACCCGTTCAACAGGGGCAGGCCCATCGAGGACAGCGCGACGACGAGGAAATAGGTCGCGTAGAGCGGCATCTGCTTGGCGAGGCCGCCGTACTCCGCGATCATCCGCGTGTGGCGGCGTTCGTAGACGACGCCGACCAGGAGGAAGAGCGCGCCGGTCGAGATGCCGTGGTTGATCATCTGGAGGATGCCGCCCTGCACGCCCGCCATGTTCATCGCGAAGATGCCGAGCATCACGAACCCGAGGTGCGACACCGACGAGTACGCGATCAGGCGCTTCATGTCCTTCTGGACGAGCGTGACCATCGCGCCGTAGACGATGCCGAACACCGCGAGGAAGACCATGACCCCGATGACCTTCGGGTTGCGCATCGCCTCGGGGAACATCGGCAGCGAGAAGCGCACGAAACCGTACGTTCCCATTTTCAGCAGGATCGCCGCCAGGATCACCGAGCCCGCGGTGGGCGCCTCGGTGTGGGCGTCCGGCAGCCACGTGTGGAACGGGAACATCGGCACCTTGATCGCGAAGCCGAAGAAGAACGCGAAGAAGAGCCACACCTGGAGCGGCGCCGGCATCCCCGCCGCCACCGCCGTCAGGTGCTCGATCGAGAAGCTCGGCGCGTTGCCGAGGCCCTTGTACCCGAGGAAGCCGCTGGTGTTGTAGAAGTACAGCGCGATGATGCCGAGCAGCATCAGCACCGAGCCGGCCAGCGTGTACAGAAAGAACTTGATGGCCGCGTAGAGCCGCCGCTGGCCGCCCCAGACGCCGATCAGGAAGTACATCGGGACGAGCATCACTTCCCAGAACACGTAGAAGAGGAAGAGATCCAGGCAGCAGAACGTCCCGATCATGAACGTCTGCAGCAGCAGCAGGAGCACGTAGTACTCCTTCTGGCGCTCGGTGATCGCCGAGTAGGAACAGTAGATCGCGATCAACCCGACGATCGTCGTCAGCAGGATCAGCACGAGGCTGATGCCGTCGATGCCGAAGTGGTAATTGACCCCGAGCGACGGAATCCACGACGCCTTCTCGACGAACTGGAAGCCGTCGCCGGCGCGGTCGAAGGCCCACCACAGCGGAAGGGACACGGCCAGGTCGACCGCCGCCACCAGCGTCGCAAACGCCTTGATCGCCCCCGTCTTCTCCTTCGGGAAGAGGAAGACGAGGGCGAGCGCTCCGGCGAGCGGGATGTACGTGATGATCGAGAGGATCGGCAGGTGGTTCATCGGTTCCTCATCGGAAAAGCAGATACGCGGCCACGAGGCAGAAGAGCCCGCCGCCCATCACGAGCGCGTAGTTCTGGACCCTTCCGGTCTGCGCGCGCCGGAAGAGGCCGTACAGGGCCTGGAAGACGTTGGCCACGCCGTTGACGAGGCCGTCCACCACGTACTGGTCGAAAAACGCGGCGACCCACGACGCGCCCTTCGTGACGGCCGCGGCGCCGTTCGGGATCAGGTCCACGACCGTCGCGTCGACCTCCCACAGGAAGTTGCCCCCGCCGAGCGCCAGGCCCCGGACGAACACCTTCTCGTAGGCTTCGTCGACGAAATACTTGTGCGTCACGGCGCGATAGACGCCGGGCCACTGCGCGGCCAGGCGCGCGGGGGTGCGGCCCTCGCCTTTCGCGTACCAGGACCAGGCGAGGTAGATGCCGATCGACGCCACGGCGACGGCCGCCGCCATCAGGCCGAGCTCGACCGACAGCGGCGCGTGGTGGGCGTGCTCCTCCATCCCCGAGATCGGCAGCCGGATCGGTTTCAGGAACTCGCCGATGCGGTCGCCGTGCTCGATGATCGGCACGCCGACGTAGCCCGACACGACCGAGAGGAACGCCAGGACCACGAGCGGGATCGTCATCGTCGACGGCGACTCGTGGACGTGGTGCTCCTGCTCCTTCGTCCCCCGGAAGGTCCCCCAGAAGGTCAGCGTCAGCAGGCGGAACATGTAGAACGCCGTCAGACCCGCCGTGAACAGGGCCACGGCGTAGAGGGCCTTCGGGAGCCAGGGCACCGCGTGAAACTCGGCGTGGAAGACCGCGGCCTTGATCGCGTCCTTGGAGAAGAAGGCCGCCAGGAACGGCACGCCCGAAATCGTCAGCGTCGCGATCAGGAACGTCCGGTAGGTCCTCGGAATCTTGCCGGCGAGGCCGCCCATCTTCCGGATGTCCTGCTCCCCGCCCATCGCGTGGATGACCGACCCGGCGCCGAGGAAGAGGCAGGCCTTGAAGAAGGCGTGCGTCGTGACGTGGAACATGCCCTCGGTGAAGGCGCCGACGCCGCAGGCGAGGAACATGTAGCCGAGCTGCGAGACCGTCGAGTACGCGAGGACCTTCTTGATGTCGTTCTGGGCGACCCCGATCGTCGCGGCGAAGAGCGCCGTGAAGGCCCCGACGACCGCCACCACGATCATCGCGTTTGGCGCGAGGCGGAAGAAGACGTTGCACCGGGCGACCATGTAGACGCCCGCGGTGACCATCGTCGCCGCGTGGATGAGCGCCGAGACCGGCGTCGGACCGGCCATCGCGTCGGGCAGCCAGACGTACAGCGGGAACTGCGCCGACTTGCCGCACGCGCCCACGAACAGGAGCAGGCAGATCACCGTCATGTAGGGCGTGTACGCCGCCGGGTTCGCCGCGGCGGCCGCGAAGACCCTGGGGAAGTCGAGCGAGCCAAAGAGCGCGAACACGCCGAAGATGCCCAGGATGAAGCCGAAGTCGCCGATCCGGTTGACGACGAAGGCCTTCTTCCCCGCGTCGGCCGCGAAGTTCTTCTCGTAGTAGTAGCCGATCAGAAGATACGAGCACAGGCCGACGCCCTCCCACCCGACGAAGAGCAGCAGGAAGTTCCCGCCGAGGACGAGGACGAGCATCGCGAACATGAAGAGGTTCAGGTACGCGAAGAAGCGCCCGTAGCCCTCCTCGTGGCCCATGTAGCCGACCGAGTAGAGGTGGATCAGGGAGCCGACGAACGTCACGAACGCGAGCATCAGCGCCGAGAGCGAGTCGACCCGCAGGGTCACGTCGACGAACCACTCGCCCGCCCCGCCGTGGATCTGGCCGACGGCCTGGTTGACCCCGAGCGGAATCCACCGCCAGAGAGTGATCGTGTGCGACGCTCCCTCGGCGAACGCCTTCAGGCCGACGTCGAAGATCGCGCCGAAGGCGAGCAGGCACGCGATCGCGACGCTGCCCACGCCGACGAGCGTGTGCAGGCCCTTGAACGGGATGTCGTGGTGGCCCCGGTCGTGCCCGGTGTCGTGCGCCGAGTCGGGCGCCGTCGCCGCCGTGTGGGCGTCGGTGCCGTAGCCGCCGCCGTGTCCGTGCGACTCCCCTTTCGTCCGGTGCGTCAGCAGGTAGACGAGCCCGTTGATCAGGAACCCGATCAGCGGGAAGAGTGGAATCGCCCAGAGCAGGTTCTTCACCGCGTCAGCCCCGCATCGTCCGCGCTTCTTCGACGTCGAGCGTCTTGCGCTGGCGGAAGAAGGAGATCGTGAGCGCCAGGCCGATGGCGGCCTCGCCGGCCGCGATCGTGATGACGAACACCGAGAAGACCTGTCCGGTCAGGTCGGACAGCCGCCGCGAGAAGGCGATGAGGTTCAGGTTGACCGCGTTGAGCATCAGCTCGATCGACATCAGGATCGTCAGGAAGTTCCGGCGCACGAGGACGCCGAGGAACCCGATCGAGAACAGCAGGAAGCTGACGACGAGGTAGTGGTTGATGGTGATCGTCACGGCGTCAGTCCATCTTCTCGAGGGTGCGCTTGCCGAGGACGACCGCGCCGACCATGGCGACGAGCAGGAACACCGACGCCACCTCGAAGGGGACGAGGTAGTCCCGGAAGAGCACCCACGAAACGGCCTCGGTGTTGCCGACCACTTTCTGGCCGACCATCCGGAACGCGTCGGCCTTGACCGGCACGTCCGGAAGCTTCTCCGTGCCGAGGATGTAGAGGAACGGCAACAGAAAGACCGGCAGGAGCACCAGGGCGACGTCGAACTGGCTCTGGAACGACGCGCTGACGCGCGTCACGCCGGGGTTGACCAGCATGACGACGAAGAGAAACAGGACCATGATGCCGCCCGCGTAGACCAGCATCTGCACGGCGCCGACGAACTCCGCCTGCTGGAGGATGAAGATCGCGGCGACGAGCACGAACGACAGCAGGAGGAAGAGCGCCGAGTGGACCGGGCTGCGCGCGGCGACGACGGCAACGGCCGACGCCAGCGCCAGCGCCGCGAAGACCGCGAAGAGCCAGCCCGCGCCCCCGGTCAGCAGCACGCCGTCGGTCATGCCCTAGCCCCGCTCCACGACGGTGAACGGCTTCACGTTCGGCGCCTCGCGCCAGTCGGTCAGCTTCCGGATGTCGAGGTAGAGCGCCTCGTTGCGCTCGTACGCCGCCATCTCGTAGGTCTTCGTCGTGAGCCAGATCGACTTCGGCACCGTCGGACAGGCCTCTTCGCAGAGCTGGCAGAACATGCAGCGCTTCAAATCGACGTCGAAGCGGTCGAGGACCTTGACCGACTTGTTCTGCTCGTCCTTCTCGTTGTGCCAGTCGATGTAGATGATGTTGATCGGACACTCGATCGCGCAGAGCGTGCACTTGATGCAGCGCTCCTCGTCGAGCCGGAACATTCCCCGAAACCGATCGGACGGGAGCTTCTTCTGCTCCGGGTACTCGATCGTGACCTTCTTCTTCAGCAGGTGACGCCCGGTCACCGACAACCCGTCGAAGAGATCGAGCAGCGCGATCTTGTCGAGCCACTTCTTCAGCGCCACGGATCTAGCCCTCCACCGGGTGCGGCTCGGCCGCGAGACGCTCGCGCCGGGCGAGCTTCTGCCGCAGCTTCGCGGCCAGGTACGACACGACGAAAAGGACGCCGAAGATCCAGCCGAGCCAGACGAGCCCGGTGGTCCACCCCGGCGTCAGCAGGATCGCGAAGGCGACGACGAGGATGTTGGCGAGCGCCAGCGGAATGAGCCACTTCCAGCCGAGCGCCATGAGCTGGTCGAACCGGTAGCGCGGAAAGGTCGAGCGGAACCAGATGTACGCGAAGATGAAGACCCCGACTTTCGCCAGGAACCACAGCACCGGCGGCACCTGCCACAGGAACTCGAGCGCCTTGACGTTTGGAAACGGCGGCAGCCAGCCGCCGAAGAAGACCGTCACCGCGACGCACGAGATGATGATCATCGCCGTGTACTCGCCGAGGAAAAAGAACGCGAACTTCACGCCCGAGTACTCCGTGTTGAAGCCGGACACGAGCTCCGACTCGGCCTCCGGCAGGTCGAAGGGGTTGCGGTTCGTCTCCGCGACGCCCGAGACGAAGTAGATGAAGAAGGCGACCATCCCCGGGAAGCAGAACCAGAGCTGCATCGCCTCCTGCCGGCGCACGATCTGGACGAGCGAGAGCGAGCGCGTCATCAGGAGAACCGACACCAGCGCCAGGCCCATCGGCACCTCGTAAGACACGAGCTGCGCGGCCGAGCGCAGCCCGCCGAGGAGCGAGTACTTGTTGTTCGACGACCAGCCGCCGAGGATGATTCCGTAGACCCCGATCGACGTGACGGCGAGGAGAAAGAGGAGGCCGATGTTCACGTCGGCCACCCAGAGCGGCACGACCGCCTTGCCGACGCGCACCGGAGGCCCGAACGGGATGACGGCGAGCGCCGTCAACGCCGGGATGACCGCGAGCACCGGCGCGAGGAAGTGAACGGCCTTCTCGGCCTTCGCCGGCGTGATGTCTTCCTTCGTGACGAGCTTCAGAAGATCCGCCAGGCCCTGGAGCGTCCCCTCGGGACCCACGCGGTTCGGGCCCAGGCGCGCCTGCATGAAGCCCATGATCCGGCGCTCGGCGAGCACGATCACGAAGCCGACGATCGCCGGCACGACCGCGACGAGAAGGACGACCTTCAGGTACGTCCAGAACTCGGCCGGCAGCGTCACCGGTCGACCTCCCCCAGGACGATGTCGATCGTCCCGATCAGCGCCACGAGGTCCGAGACGAGGTGGCCCTTGGCCAGCCGCGGCAGCGCCTGAAGGTTGATGAAAGACGGCGGCCGGACGTGCATCCGGTAGGGCTTGTTCGAGCCGTTGGAGACGCAGTAGAAGCCGAGCTCGCCCTTGGGCGACTCGACCGAGGCGTACACCTCTTCGGCCACGGGCTTGATGACACGCGGCACCTTGCCGCGGATCTCGCCCGGCTCGAGCTTCTCGAGGCACTGGCGCAGGATCCGCACGCTCTGGCGCATCTCCTGGACGCGGACGATGTAGCGGTCGTACGTGTCGCCGTTGACGCGCGTCGGCACGACGAAGTCGAGCTCCTCGTAGCACTCGTAGGGCTGAGCGCGGCGCAGGTCCCACGGAATCCCGGAGGCGCGGATGATCGGGCCGGTCAGGCCCCACTCGACGCACTCCTCGCCCGAGATGACCCCCACGCCGACCGTGCGCTTCTTCCAGATCCGGTTGTCGGTCAGGAGCTGCTCGTAGTCGTCGATGCGGGCCGGCAGGTCCGCGACGAACTCGGCGAGCCGCTCCGTCCAGCCCGGCGTCAGGTCGAACGGGAGCCCGCCGATCCGCATGCAGTTCAGGGTCAGGCGCGCGCCGCAGTACTCCTCGAAGAAGTCCAGGATCTGCTCGCGCTCGCGGAACGCGTACCAGAAGGGCGTCACGGCGCCGAGGTCGATGCCGGAGGTTCCGAGCCAGACGAGGTGCGACGAGAGGCGCTGCAGCTCGTCGAGGATGACCCGGATCAACTGCGCGCGCCGCGGCACCTCGACGCCGAGGAGCTTCTCGACGGCGAGGCAGTAGGCGTGGTTGTTCGTCGCCGCCGCGATGTAGTCCATCCGGTCGGTGTGCGGGATCCCCATCGGGTAGGTCTCGGTCTCGAAGAGCTTCTCCGTCCCGCGGTGGAGGTACCCGACGTCGGGCTTCGCCTCGAGGATCTTCTCGCCGTCGACCTTCAGCACGATGCGCAGCACCCCGTGCGTCGACGGATGCTGCGGCCCGAAGTTGAGCTCCATCTCCTGGACGTCGAAGAGCGTGTGCCCTTCGGGTCCGGCGACGGGCGGAGTCTTCTCGTCGCTCACGAGACGACCTTGCGGTTGGAGTCCTTCGCCGAGGGTCCCCCGCCCACCGGCCACTCTTCCGGATAAATCGCCGCGCCCGTGTCGATGCCCTCGAGCGGAAAGTCCTTGCGGAGGGGATGTCCCTGGAAGCCCTCCCAGGTCAGGATGCGCCGAAGGTCCGGGTGGCCGGAGAACCGGATGCCGAACATGTCCCAGGTCTCCCGCTCGCACCAGTTCGCCGTGAGGAAGACCGCGGCGATCGAGGGAACTTCCTCACCCTCGGCGGCCGAACACTTGACCCGAATGCGGGCGTTCTTCGAGAAGGAGTAGAAGTGGTAGACGACGTCGAAGCGCGGCGTGCGCGTCTTCCAGTCGACCGCCGTCACGTCGACGCAGTACTTGAAGTCCTCGGCGTCCTTCAGGTGCCGCGCGACGCGCGCGATGGCGTCTTTCTGGACGACCACGGTGATCTGGTCGGCGAACGACTTCGACGAGACGACGGTGTCGGGGAGGGCCGCCCTCAGCGACTCCACCCACGGATGGCCCGACGCGTCCACCGCCTCGGGCCGGGCCTTTTTCTCCTCGGCGGGAGTCTTCTCGACGTCCGCCAATCAGGAGGCCTTCCGGATGACTTTCATCCGGTCGATCTTCTTCTGGAGAGCCATGATCCCGTAGATGAGGGCCTCGGGCCTCGGCGGGCAGCCCGGCACGTAGACGTCCACGGGAACGATGCGGTCGACACCCTGGGTCACCGCGTACGTCTTGTAGGGGCCGCCGCAGGTCGCGCACGAGCCCATCGCGATCACCCACTTCGGGTCGGGCATCTGGTCGTAGAGGCGCTTGACGATCGGAGCCATCTTCTCGACGACGGTCCCGGCGACGATCATCAGGTCGGACTGGCGGGGGGTTCCCCGGAAAACCTCCGCCCCGAAGCGGGAGAGGTCGTGCCGGGCGTCCATGACGGCCATCATCTCGATCGCGCAGCAGGCGAGGCCGAACTGCATCGGCCAGATCGAGGACCGGCGGGCCCAGTTGATGACCGAGTCCACCGTCGTCGTGACGACGTTGTCCCCGAAGCGGTTGTCCACCAGGCCCATGCGTTCCTTTCGGCGCCTAGGCCCAGTCCAGGGCCTTGCGCTTCCAGCAGTAGAAGTAGCCGACGACCAGGATCGCCAGGAAAACCAGCATTTCGACGAGGCCGAAGAGCCCCAGGCGATGGAACATGACCGCCCAGGGGAACAGGAAGATCGTCTCCACGTCGAAAACGACGAACAGGACGGCGATCAGGAAATACCGCACCGAGAACCGGGTGTCGAACGCCGAGGTGGTCGCCTCGACCCCGCACTCGTAGGGCTCCAGCTTGGCCGGGTTCGGCCGCCGGGTCTGGACGGCGCGGGCGAGAATGATCGTGCCGAGCGGCAGAGCCGCCGCGAGCACGGCAAACACGAGGATCGGAAGGTACTGACCCACTGGCGCGGCATTCTATCGGACCGATTCGACGAAACAAAACCCAAAATCCGGCCGCCGACGCGCCGTTTCGTCAGTCGGCGCGCGCACCGGAGCGCACGCCCCGCCGCTGCACCAGGACGGAAATGTCCTCGCCCATTCCCTCCGGGTCGAGCAGGCGGAAGATCCGCCACTTCTCCGCGTCGCTCCCGGCGAAGTCGAGGATGCCGATCTCGGAGAGAAACTGACCCTGCCGGATCAGCCGTTCGGCCCGCAGACCCTCTTCTTCGCCGACGCCGAGCAGGACGTCCCAGTCCACGTGCGCGGTCAGGTCGCGCTCCCCCGGCCTTTCGAGCGGATCGCCGCCGCGTCGGCCGCCCGCGTGCACGGCGAGCGTGCCCTCGGGGCGCGCCAACGGGTGGTAAAGGATGCGCGACGGGTGGCCGTAGTCGAACGCCACGATCGATCCCTCGGCCAGAGCCCGCGCGAGGCGGCGGTGGAGCGGGCCGGCGTCGGGCGCGACCTCGCCCTTCTGGCCGTCGGCGAGCGCGACCCCGACTCGGGCGAGGTGCTCGCGGATCGGCGCAGGAGCTTCCGCCTCCTCCCAGGCAAAGCGCCCGCCGCGCCACGCCACGCGCAGCTGCCGGACTTCGCCGCCGGAGCCCGCGACGCGGACGACCGGCAGCGCGTCGTAGAGCTCGTTCGAGAAGATCCAGCCGCGGACGGACCCCGGCTCGAGCGCCGACGCGTCGGCGAGGACCCGCGGCGCCGGCTCGATGCCGCGGTTCTCCAGCGCGCGGCGTCCGGCGGGCGACGCCTCGACCGCCGTCAGCCGAAGCCGCCCGAAGAGCCCGGGCACCAGCTGCCGCACCGACCGGGCGAGCTCTGCGAGGAACACGCCCGAGCCCGCGCCGACCTCGACGAAGTCCACGGGCCCTTCGAGCTCGCCCGTCTCCAGGATGAAGAGGCGCGCGAGCGCGCGGGCGAACGCCGGCGAGACGTGCGGCGACGTGACGAAGTCGCCGCCCTCGCCGATCGACGCGCCCCGC
Source organism: Thermoanaerobaculia bacterium (assembly GCA_035500755.1). GTDB lineage: Bacteria > Acidobacteriota > Thermoanaerobaculia > UBA5066 > Gp7-AA6 > DAHUXD01. The sequence continues at coordinate 10,913 of DATJXB010000085.1, forward strand.
GCGTAGTAGCCCTCGTCCGGATCGTAGAGGGCCGCGTGCATGAAGTCGTAGAACGAGATCGGACCCTCGCGGGCGATGCGGTCGCGCAGGCGCTCCGACAGTGACACGCGGCGCGGATTATAGTTTCCGCGATGCGGCGCCGATGCCTCGGCCGAGCTCTGGCGGCAGCCGCGCTCCTCCTCGCGCCGCGCTGCGCCTCGAAATCGCCGGAGCCCCTGCCGACGCTCGAGGAGTACTCGGACGGGACGTCGGCGTTCGCCGACGCGCTCCTCGCGAGCTGGAAAGCCGGCGCCGTGCCGGAGAGCGCCTTCGCCGCGCCGCTGTCGTGGACCGGACCGCTCCCGGGCGACGGGCTCGCGCGCGTGGCCGGCGGCGGACCCTTCGCGATCCGCCTCTACGAGGCGCCGGAGCGGGCCGCCGCGGCTCGCGCCGCGGCGCCCGCCGAGCTCGCGAAGAGCTTCGCGGCGCTGCGCGCCCCGTTTGCCTCGCTCGGCCGATGCGAGGCGACGCTCTTCGGATTCGAACGTCACGGCGCGCAGCGCGAGATTCTCCTCGGTCTCTTTCTTTCGGGTCGCGGACCGGGCGGCGAGCTGCGCCAGGAGGGCGGCAAACTTCGCCTCCGCCTCTCCCCCCTTGCCGGCGGCGGCTGGCAGGTGAGCTCCGGCTCGGTCGCCGCCTGGCTCTCCGCCTCGGCGTCCGAGCCGCTCTTCGAAGAACGCGCGGCCAGGGCCGGGCTGGCGCGCCCGCACCAGGCCTTCTTCCCGACCGCCACGCGCACCCGCCCCGTCCCGGGCGAGCACCTGCCGCCCGGCGTCGCGGTCCTCGACTTCGACGGCGACGGACGCCCGGATCTTTTCGTCGCGGGCGGCGACGGTAACCGGCTCTATCGCAACCGCGGCGACGGGACCTTCGAAGACGTTGCGGCGGCCGCCGGCGTCGCCGGCCAGGAGGGCGAAGCCGTGGGCGCGCTCGCCTTCGACTACGACAACGACGGCCGCCCCGATCTCTACGTGACGTACCTCGACCGTCCCAATCTCCTCTTCCACAACCGCGGCGACGGGACGTTCGAGGAGGTCGGCGCCAGAGCCGGCGTCGGGCTCGTCGACGACTGCACGTCGGCGGCGTCCCTCGATTACGACCGCGACGGCCTTCCCGACCTCTACGTCCTCGTCTACGGGCACCCGAGCTACGGCCCCAACATGGCGGCCGACAACGCGCCGCCGAACCATCTCTTCCACAACAACGGCGACGGCACGTTCACCGACGTCACGAAGCCGTCGCGCACCGGCGACACCGGCTGGGGGCTCGCCGTCGAATGCGCGGACCTCGACGGCGACGGCTGGCCCGACATCTACGTCGCCAACGACTTCGGCAACCATGCCTATCTCCACAACGACGGCGACGGGACCTTCACGAACGTCGCGAAGAAAGCCGGGGTTCTCGACCCGGGTTTCGGGATGGGCGTGGCGATCGACGACTACGACGGCGACGGCCGACTGGACCTGTACGTCTCCAACTACTCGTTTCCCTTGAACTGGTTCTTGAAGGACCCGCGCTACCCGATGCCGCCCTTCCCTTACTCGCTCGGGCGCCCCCTCGTCTGGCGCCGCCTCACCGCCCTCTCGCGCGGCTCGTCGCTCTTCCGGAACCTCGGCGGCAACCGCTTCGAGCGCACGTCGGACACTGCCGGCGTCTCCGACACCTCGTGGTCGTGGGGCGCGGTCTTCGTCGACGCGGACCTCGACGGCCGGCCCGACCTCTTCGTCGTCAACGGGATGGCGGCCGGCAAGAACGAGACCGAGCGTGAGATCGAATTCTGGGGGCTGATGTCGGTCGAGTTCGAGAAGTTCCAGAAGGGAATCCCCGTCGGCGACTTCGGCGACGACTCGCTCTGGGGGAGGCCGCCCAAGCGCTTCTACCGCAATCGCGACGGGAAGCACTTCGACGAGCTCGCCGCCGTCGCGGGCCTCGAGTCGACCGCCAACCAGCGCGGCCTCGTCGTCGTGGACGTCGACGGCGACGGCGCGCCCGACCTCTTCGCGACGGGGTTCCTGCAGCCGCCGTCGCTCTGGGTCAACCGCAACCCGTCGAAGGCGAAATCGCTCGTCGTCGCGCTCGAAGGCGATCCCGCGCTCCCCGGCCCGTACCGCTCGACGCGAGACGCCCTCGGCGCGACGGTCACGGTCGAAGCCGGCGGCCTCGCCCGGACGCAGGTCGTCGCCGCGGGCTACTCGTTCCTCTCCTCGGGGCCGAAAGAGCTCTACTTCGGGCTGGGCACCGGCGCCAGGGCCGACCGCGTCGTCGTGAAGTGGCCGTCCGGCCGCGTCGCCGAACGCCGTGACGTGCCGGCGGGACGGCTCTCCGTGCGCGAGCCGGCGCGGACGCCGTAGCTCCCCCTAAACCGGCGGCCCAGCGCCTTCTCGCCACCAGGAGGAGAGAGACGCGACGGCCATCCACACGACGGCGGACCCCGGGCGGCGGCCCGCCGGAACGACTCACGGCCCGTAGAGGACCAGACCGAACGTCTTCGTCAGGAAGACCGCCATCTGCCCGCGCGTGTTCGGGTTGTCCGGGCAGAAGTCGCCGTTGCCGCAGCCCGCGGCGATCTGCCGGTTGGACAGGTCCTCGATCCAGTCGGCGAAACCGCCCGGACACGCGACGTCCCCGAAGATCCCCTGGCAGTCCGGCGGCACGTAGTTGGCGCCTTCCTTCGTCTTCAGGAGGAAGACCGCCATCTGCTTGCGGCGCACGGCCTGGTCCGGGCAATAGGCGAGCGGCGAGGTCGAGCAGCCGCCCGTGATCCCGAGGGCATAGAGGTTCTCGATCCACGGCGCGAACGGATCCGACACCGGCACGTCCGCGAAGACGCCCGCCGCGGCGGGAGGCTGATACGCCGCGCCGTATTTCGACTTCAGGAGGAACACCGCCATCTGCTTGCGCAGCGCCGGATTGTCGGGACAGTAGTTCCCGCCGGGACATCCGCCGCTGACGCCCAGGTGGAAGACCGTTTCGACGTACGCGTAGAACGGGTTCGCCGTCGCCACGTCCGCGAAGCTGCCTCCCAGGTGCAGCGCCCGCGTGACGACGGCGCCCGTGGACAGAGTCTCGGCCACCTGCTCGTCCCAGTGCTGGACCGGGCGCGTCCCGCCGTCGTCGGCCGTGATCCGGTAACAGTCATTCGTGACGGCGCACGCTCCCGCGGCGCCCGCCGGAACGCTGCCGTAATCCGCCGCCCCGTCGTTCACCGCCACCGACGTCCCTCCCGGAAAGACGACGTCCGTGATCGAGCCCGTCAGGTCGAGCGCGTCCGCTCCGTTGTTGACGTAGACCGGCTGCACGTCCACCGTCTCTCCCGGCTCCCACACTCCGTTGCCCGAGGCGTCGACGCGCACCGCCGCCGGCTGCGGAATCGCGTCGCAGGCAAAGCCGTCGCAGACCTGGACCGCGTCGATCCACCAGCCGGCCGGCTCCGCGAACGGCGTCCGGTCGCTCGTTCCCTCGCGCCACCGCAGCACGACGGTTCCCGGCACCGGGGGCAGGTTCACGACGACCTGGTTGAATTCGGGAAAGGCGGGACTCCTTCCCGCGAACACGTGGCGGCCGTCGAGCGGGTTGTGGTCGTTTCCCAGGACGACGAGGTTCCCGCCCAGGACGTAGGTGCCGCCGGCATCGACGATGTCCTGGAATGGCTGCCCGTTCACCGAGATCTCCAGCACGCCGCCGTCGTCCTGAAAGATGCCTTCGTCGATCCGGAAGTCGAACGTATGCCGGAAGCGCAGCTGGGCGGCCGTCGTGTGCACCACGAACGGCGGCGAGTCGAGCCGCAGGTCGCCCACGACCTGCGGGTCGCCGACGTGGGCGGCATTGGGTGGCGAGAAGTGACGGATCGTGTCGGTCCGCCACGGTTCGCCGTCGTCCGTGGCGGTCGTCGCGATCCAGCGATCGGGCAACGCCGGCGCCGCCACGGCGTCGAAGTTCTCCCGCAGAACGACTCCGGGATCGTCGGCGGCCGCCGCCGCTGCCCACGCCATGAGCGTCAGCGCCACGGCCACTCGGATCGATCTCATGGTGGCCTCCCTACGGCCCGTACAACGTCAACCCGAAGGTCTTCGTCAGGAAGACCGCCATCTGCCCGCGCGTGTTCGGGTTGGTCGGGCAGTAGTCGCCGTTGCCGCAGCCCCCCGTGATCTGGCGCGCCGCGAGATCCTCGATCCACGGCGCGAACGGGCTCGCGCAGGGGACGTCGGCGAACTCGCCGGAGCAGGCGGGCGGCGCGTAGGCCGGACCCTCGCGCGTCTTCAGGAGGAAGACCGCCATCTGCTGGCGCGTGACGGAAGCGCCCGGGCAATAGATCGGCCCCGCGCCGCAGCCCGCCGCGATGCCGCGGCGATACAGGTCCTCGATCCAGTCGGTGAAGTGCCCGGGGCACGGCACGTCCTGGAACACTCCCGTGCACGGCGGCGGCTGGTAGGCGATCCCGAATCGCGACCGGAGCAGGAAGATCGCCATCTGCTGGCGAAGCGTCGAGTCGCTCGGACAGTACGTCGTCCCCGTTTGACAGCCGCCCGTGACCTGGTTGTGCACGAGCGTTTCGATGTACCGGTAGAAGGGATCGCTCGACGGCACGTCGTCGAAGGTCTCGCCGACGTGCAGGCGCCAGTGGCGCACGCTGCCGTCCGAGAGCGTCTCGTCGAAGGGCTGGTCGACGTGGGCGCCGTTGCGGACGGGTCCGACTCCCAGGCTCACGACGTAGCAGTTGCCGGTCGAGAAGTAGCAGTCGGCCGCGGCGCCAGCGGCGATGTCGCCGTAGTCGGCCGAGCCGTCCGGAACCGAGACCGGGATGCCGACCGGATTCGTGGGCGCGTCCGCGCTGCCGAGGAGCGTCGTCGCGCCGCCGAGGGCCTGGTAGACCGGATCGACCACCACGGTCTCGCCCGGCTCGAGCACGCCGTTCAAGCCCGCCCCGGCGCCGAAATCCGGGAGCGGCTGCTCGTCGACGTGGAGGGCGAGCGGAATCACGCAGTCCTGGACCAGCGCCAGCGTGTCGATGGTCCAGGCGGTGCCCGCGTCGCCGCCGCCGGATCCCATCCGCCACCGCAGCACGACCGTGTGTCCGGCGAGTGCGTCGCCGAGATCGAGGACGACTCCGGTCCAGCCATTGGATCCGCCGACCCAACCCAGGCGCCCGTCGAGCGCGCCGCCGCTGATCGAGCCCGTGTACCCGCCCGTGACGAGATTCGCGCCGGCGACCTCGGTGACGTCGTGAAACGCGTCGCCGTCCATCGCGATTTCGAGGACTCCTCCATCCACCCCGGAGCGCGAGAGCTGGAAGGCGAAGCTCTGACGCCACGAGACGGCCGCGTGCGCGCTCGTGATCGGAATCTTCGGCGACTGGAGCCGCTCGTCGGCGTCGGACGTCGGATACGCCAGGAGCGCGGAATTCGGCGCCGTGTCGGCCTCCGCGGCCGAGGTCTGCCAACCCGACGCCGGGCCGAGGGCATTCCACGCCATCCAGCCGGTCGGCAGCGCGGGCGGCGTCACGCCGTCGAAGGACTCCGAGAGGCACGGCGCGTCGGCGAGCGCGGTCGCTGCAAGAGCCAGGAACGCTGCCATCGCCGCGAGCGCCCTCCTCATGGCCACTCGAGCCCCAGGGCCTTGGCGAGGAAGACCGCCATCTGGCCACGCGTCAGCGGCGCGTCCGGGCAGTAGTCGCCGCCGCCGCAGCCTCCCGTGACCCCCGAGGCGGCGAGCGCCTCGACGTACTGGAAGAACGGGTGATTGGCCGGAACGTCGAGGAACGAGGCGCTCTCGGGAGAGGGCCCGACGTCTCGAGTCCAGCCGACCTGCACCTTCTGGAGCTGAAGCGCGTCGCCTTTGCAGATGGAGCCGGGGTTGAAGAGAACCTTCACCGTGTAGGCGCAGTTGGCGGCGTCCACGCGATGATCGTTCAAAGGCGTGAAACCGAAGTAGGTTCCGTTCGCGCCGAACGTGTCGAGCGTCGCCAGTTGCGTGGACGCGGGGACGTTGAAGCCCGGAGCCTGGCACGTCTCCCAGAAGGTGACGTTCAGGCCGTCCGAGGTGTCGGTGTCGTACGCCCACATCTGAAGCTGCCCGAGCTTCGCGCCGTCGGGCAGGTCGAGCTGGCCGAGGGCATACACGGGCTCGATGGGATCCGGATAGGCCGGGCAGTAGGTGGCGCCGAGGTATTCGTGGACGTCGCCCGTGAACGTCGCCGACAGATCGTGCGCCATCAGTGTCGTGTATCCCGGAGCCGTGCCCCACGACCTGGGGACGAGGACTCCCTGCGCGCGGCCGTTGGACGCGATCAAGAGAGCCCCGAGCAACAACGCGGCGCTCCGTGTGCGGCGAAGCATCGTGACCTCCCCGGTCACTCGGACCAGAGTCCGAGGGCCTTGGCGAAGAAGACCGCCATTTGCCCGCGCGTCAGCGGCTGATCGGGGCAGAAGGCGCCACCGCCGCACCCCGCCGTGATGCCGGACTTCGCGAGCGCTTCGACGAACTGGAAGAACGGATGACCCGTCGGAACGTCGTTGAACGTCGCGGCAGCCGGAGCGGGACTCACCTGGCGCGTCCACGACACGCGGACCTTGTTGACTTGCAACGCGTCCGCGGCGCAGGGCGTGCCCGGCGGCGTGAAGTTCACACGA
>DATJXB010000086.1:0-38579 GCA_035500755.1 Thermoanaerobaculia bacterium
GCCCCCGGCGCGAGGAAACCGTCGGCGGCAAACGCCGACGACGCCGCTCCCGCGACCGCCACGGCCGCCAGGAACGCTCCGAGCCGGTTCGCTCTCACGAGGGACAAAGCGGCCCGATCATATCCCGCCCGTCAAGCCTCAGGGATGCTGGGGAGGCGAATCGTAGGTCGTCCGGACCGTCCCATCGGGATTCAGCGGACCGGGGCCGCACACATAGGCTTCCCCGAACTTGCCGTCCCCGCGGACGAGAACCGTGTCGGCTCCCATCAGGACCGCCTGGACCCGGAAGTAGTCCGCATACTGTGACTTGGGGATCCCGCCCACCGGATCCTGCTCGGGCTCGACGTTGCCCATGAACTTACAGATGCCGACGACCGACTCGATGTTGGTCGTCAGGCGGACCTTGTACTTGCCCTTGTTGTTCGCGTCGTTCAGGTTCTTCTGGTAGGTGCTGTTCTGGGAACAGCCGAAAGCGCCGAGGCAAAGAGCGGCCACCGCCGCCAGGATTCTGGAGACCCCCGTCTTTCGCATGTGCCCAGTATCGCCCAAGCCTCAGCGTCCGGGTAGCGGGATCACGCCGGCCGTCCCGAGGAGCAACCCCAGGCCGAGAAGGCCCAGGTAGACCGCAAACGGCCTCAGGCTGTGCTTGCGCAGAAAGCGCAGCAGCCCTTCGATGGTCGCGTAGCCGACGACGGCTGCCGCCGCAAAGCCGGCCCAGAGCTCCACGCCCGGCGTCGACGGGCCGGTGGCTTTCCGGAGGTCGAGCAGCGCCTTCGCTCCGGCGCCGAGGATGATCGGCAGCGCGAGAAGGAAGGAAAAGCGCGCCGCGTCCGGCCGCGCGAAACGGCGCAGACGACCTGTCGCGATCGTGAACCCCGAACGGGAGAATCCCGCCATGAGCCCGGCGGCCGCCTGCGCGAGACCGATCCAGAAACCGTCGCCGGAATGGAGGTCGGCGAGCGGGCGGTCGGGCGTCCGCCGCCGGTCCGCGAGCCCTTCGGCGAGGAAGAAATACACGCACGCCACGAGCATCGAGGCCCCGATCAGGGCGACCGACCGCATCGCTTCGAACTTCTTGAGCAGGAAGAGCCCGGCCAGGACGCCGGGGATCGTCCCGACGACGAGGGGCGCGAGGAGCGCCCGGGCGGTGGCGTCCCTGGCCGGCTCGCGACGCACGAAGAGCCACGCCTCCTCGAGCATCCGGACGAGCTCGCGACGCGTCGACACGATCAGCGCCGCGACCGTGCCGAGATGGAGCACGATGTCGAACGACAGCGCGATCTCGTCGTTGCGAATCCCCATCAGCGCCTGAGCCAGATACAGGTGCGCCGTCGACGAGACGGGCACGAACTCGGTGAGGCCCTGGAGGGCTCCCAGGATCACGGCCTGGACGAGCGACATCCCGACAGTGTAACCGGGTAGCGGATCCCCACCAGTCCTCTCCCCGCGCTCGGGAGAGGCGCAGAGGCGACGTCGAGCTCGTCGGGAAAAGCGAAACGTCGCATCCTCTCCGCGGACCAGGATCTGCCGAGCTTTCGCGTCGCTCGCCCGCCGCAGGCATGCTAGATTTCCGGCCTCGACGGCCCCATCGTCTAGAGGTTAGGACACGGCTCTTTCAAGGCCGCGGCACGGGTTCGAGTCCCGTTGGGGCCACCATTTTCCCCGCGCCATCCTGCCGAAATGACTTGACGAGCAGGATCTCGAGCGCGAGCCGCCAGCGCGGCTCGTCGTCCTTGCGGCACTCCCACGCGATGACGCGGCCGGCGACGTCGAAATCCATCGCGGCGGGGCGCTCCACGCTGTCGACGAGGTAGAAGCGCGCGATTTCCCCGCGCGAAAGCTCGCGGTCGAGGATCACCGCGCAACAGACGCGCCCGCCTCCCAGATCGTCGGTCTTCTCGCGAACGACATCCGGCGGCCGTTCCAGCGGCATGGGACTCGCAAAACTACCATAGGGGCCCTCCTCGGTTTGACTTGGGTCCCCCCCAAAACCATAATCCCGCCGCCTCCAGACGGGGGCCGAAGCCTTGCCCAACACAATCAAGACCGTTCTCATCGGGAAGGCAAGGGACCCCATGGATCCCCGCGTCTTCCACAGCGTCACGCTGGCCGCGTTCCTCGCCTGGGTCGGCCTCGGTGCCGACGGCCTGTCTTCATCGGCCTACGGCCCCGAGGAGGCGTTCAAGGCCCTGGGCTCGCACGCGTACCTGTCGGTCTTCCTCGCCCTGATGATCGCGGCGACGGTCCTGATCATCTCGGCCTGTTACAGCAAGGTCATCGAGCTCTTTCCGGGCGGCGGCGGCGGCTATCTCGTCGCGACGAAGCTCCTGGGTCCGCGCTTCGGGGTCGTCTCCGGGTGCGCGCTCATCTTCGACTACGTCCTGACGATTTCGACGTCGGTCGCGTCGGGCGTCGACCAGATCTTCAGCGTCCTGCCCGAGTCGTGGCACGCCAGCCGATTTCCGTTGAAATTCGTCGTCCTGGGCGTGCTCGTCCTCCTGAACCTGCGCGGCGTCAAGGAAAGCGTCCAGATCCTGGTGCCGATCTTCCTCGTCTTCATCGGCACGCACTTCCTGATGATCGTCGTCGCGCTCGCGACGCACCTGACGCAGCTGCCGAGCGTCTACACCGGCGCCGCGCGCGAGGCGAGCGCGACGGCGGCCGCGATCGGTTTCATGCCGATGATCTTCATCATGCTGCGCGCCTATTCCCTCGGGGCCGGCGCGTACACGGGCATCGAAGCCGTCTCGAACGGCGTGCAGATCCTCCGGGAGCCGAAGGTCCCGAACGCCAAGCGGACGATGTTTTACATGGCGGTCTCGCTCGCCTTCACCGCCTCGGGCATCATCCTCGGCTATCTCCTGACCGGCGCGCGCCCGACGCCCTACCGCGTCATGAACGCCGTCCTCGCCGAGAACGTCTTCGGCAAGTGGACGCTCGGCGGCTTCGCGTTCGGGCAGCTGCTCGTCGTGCTGACGCTCATCGCCGCGGGCGCGATCCTCTTCGTCGCCGCGCAGACCGGCTTCCTCGACGGCCCCCGCATCCTCGCCAACATGGCCGTCGACTCGTGGGCCCCCCGCCGCTTCGCGCAGCTCTCCGATCGTCTCGTGACCAACAACGGCATCTGGCTGATGGGCCTGGCCGCCTTCGCCACGCTGATGTACACGCACGGCTCCGTGTCGAGCCTGCTCGTCATGTACGCCATCAACGTGTTCGTCACGTTCAGCCTGACCCTGATCGGCATGACCCGGCACTGGCTCGAGGAGCGCGGGCGCGACGCGGCGTGGAAGAAGGGCATCCTGCTGCATGGCGCGGGCGCCATTCTCTGCGTCGGCATCCTCATCATCACGATCTACGAAAAAGCCTTCGAAGGCGGCTGGATGACGATCGTCGTGACGGCCCTGCTCGTCGGCCTCGCGTTCTCGATCAAGCGGCACTACGAGCGCGTCCGCTCGCATCTGCGGCGGCTGGACGAGCAGCTGCTCGACGTGCCGCTGCGCAAGCACGAGTACGAGCGCGGCCAGATCCGGCAGGAGGAGCCGGTGGCGGTCATGCTCGTCAACGGCTTCTCGGGCCTCGGCATCCACACGGTTCTCTCGGTGCAGACGCTCTTCCCGCACCAGTACAAGAGCTACGTGTTCGTGTCCGTCGGCGTCATCGACTCGGCCATTTTCAAGGGTCAGGCCGAGGTCGAGGCCCTCCAACGCCACACCATCGAGGACCTCGAGAAGTACGTGCAGTTTGCCCACCGCCTCGGCTTCAAGGCCGAGTACCGGTTCGAGATCGGCACCGAAGCGGTGCAGTCAGTCGTCGAGGTCTGCGAGTCGGTGCGCAAGGAGTTTCCGCGCTCGATCTTCTACCTCGGGCAGCTCGTGTTCGAGAACGACCGCTTCTACTACAAGCTCCTGCACAACGAGACGGCGTTCGCCATCCAGCGCCGCCTCCAGTTCGCCGGCCTGCAGGCCGTCGTGCTGCCGATCCGGGTCCTCGAGCCGGGACCGCGCCGACCGCCGCGGCCCGGTTCGACGCCCGCCCCCGCGCCGGCCTCCTAGAGCGTCACTCCGGCCGGAGCGCGCGCGTCATGAGCCGCTCGACCGCCTCCCGCGGCGGCACGTTCTCGTACAGCACCTGCACCACCGCCTCGGCAATCGGAGCCTCGACGCCGGCGGAACCGGCCATCCGCGGCACCGCGAGGCACGTGCGCGCGCCCTCGGCGACCTCCGGCATCTCGACGAGCACGTCCGCGAGCTGGCGGCCGCGGCCGATCTGCTCGCCGACGAAACGATTCCGCGACTGCTGGCCCGTGCAGGTCAACATCAGGTCGCCCACGCCGGCGAGGCCATGGACCGTCCGATCCTGGCCTCCCTGCGAGCGGACGATGCGCCCGATCTCGGCGAGCCCACGCGTCACGAGCGCGGCCAGCGTGTTCGGCCCGAAACCGAGGCCCGCGACGATCCCGGCGGCGATGGCGACGACGTTCTTCAGCGCGCCGGCGAGCTCGACGCCGGTCAGATCGTCGGAACGGTAGAGGCGAAACGTGGGACTCGAAAGGCTCGCCTGGAGGGCCTCGGCCGCCGCGACGTCTCGCGACGCGATGACGGCAGCCGTCGGATCGCCGCGCGCGACGCCCTCGGCGAACGTCGGCCCCGACAGGGCGGCGACCGACGCTTCCGGGTACCGCTCGGACAGAATCTCCGACATCCGACGCAGCGTTTCGGGCTCGATTCCCTTGGCCGTCGAGACGAGCCTCCACCCCCGCCCCGACCCGGCCGGCGCGAGGTCGAGGAGCCCGCGCAGCGACGCGCACGGCACAGCCACGAGCAGCGTCGACCCGAAAGAAAACGCCTCGCCGAGGTCCGCGCTGGCGCGGGTCGACGGCGGAATCGAGTAGCCCGTCAGCCGCCGCGGGTGGCGGCCATCGGCCTTGATGCGGGCGGCGACCGCGGGATCGCGCCCCCAGAGGAGGACGTCGTGTCCGGAACGGGCGAGCTCGATCGCGAGAGCGGTGCCCCACGACCCCGCCCCGAGAATGGCGACGCGATTCACTCGATTCACTTCTGCCCGAGCTTGCGCTCGGTCCGATTGGCCAGACGCTTCAGGTTCTCGCGATGCTTGAGGACGACGAGGACGGCCGTGGCGGCCGCCGCGGCGGCGACCGGCGTCGGAGCGTGGAAGAGTCCGCCGGCGACGGGCGGCAACAGCACGATCGCGATCACGGAGCCGAGCGAGACGTAGCGCGTGGCCGCGACGACGGCGACGAAGACGGCGATGCAGACCAGTGTCGCCAGCGGCGCGAGCGCGAGGAAGGCGCCCACCGCCGTCGCCACGCCCTTGCCGCCGCGGAAGCCGTAGAAGATCGGGAAGACGTGGCCGAGCACGGCCGCGAAACCGGCGGCGGCGGCGTAGCGCGGGTCGGCCGTCACCGTGCGGACGAGGAGCACCGCGGCCGCGCCTTTCCCGATGTCGAGCGCGGCGACCGCGAGGGCGAGCCCTTTGCCGTGCGCCCGGAGGACGTTCGTCGCGCCCGCGTTGCCCGAGCCCTCGGTGCGGATGTCCTTGCCGGTGGCCCGACGCACGAGAAGGACGGCGAAGGACATCGAGCCGAGGAGATACCCCACGCCGACGAGAAGGGCCGCGAGCGGATTCATGCGGGCGCCTCGACGTGTCGCGGAAGGGCGGTCCAGGTCTGCACGGGCGTGTGCACGGCGCCCGCCGGGTCGAGACGGCTCGAGAACAGGACGATCGAGCGCACGGTCCACGGCGGGAACGCCCAGGACCGCGCCGCCGACTGGAACGCGCCGACCGCCGCGTCCGGCCAGGGATCGCGGAGCCTCGCCAGGGTCACGTGGGGCCGAAACGGCCGATCCTCGGGGGCGCAGCCGATCGACCGCGCGGCCGTCTCGGCCGCGGCGGCGAGCCGCTCGAGGGCGAGCCCTGGAACGAAGCCGAGACCGACGACCCGGGGCCGGCCGCGCGGCGGAAACGCGACGGGGCCCTCGATCGCGAGCTCGGCCTCCGTGAAGCCCGGCGCGTCGAGAGCGAGAGCGCGCGCGAACGCCGCGGCGGCAGACTCCGCGATCTCGCCGAGAAATCGCAGGGTCAGGTGCCAGCTCTCCGGGCGGGTCCAGGACGCCTTCGGAAGCCCGGGGCGCGCGCGGGCGACGAAGCCGCTCGCGCTCGCGACCCACTCCGGGTCGGCGGCGGCCGCGAGAAACGCCCTCACGCTTCCTCGCCCGAAAGATACCGGCGAAGGGTCTCGAGCGCCTGGATCGAAGCCGCGCGGCGCACGACGGCCCGGTCCCCGACGAAGAGCCGCTTCTTGGCAATCTCCTTGCCGTCGCGGGCCGCGAGGCCGAAGTGCACGGTGCCGACGGGCTTTTCCGCCGAGCCGCCGTCGGGTCCGGCGATCCCCGTCACGGACGCGGCGACGTCCGCGCCGAATCGCTGGCGCGCGCCGCGCGCCATGGCGAGCGCCGTCTCCGCCGAGACCGCGCCGTGCCGCCGCAGCGCCTCCTCCGGCACGTCGAGCAAAGTCTCCTTGGCCGCGTTCGCGTACGAGACGACGGACCCGAGGAAGTACTGGCTCGATCCCGGCACGTCGGTGACCAGCGACGCGATCATCCCGCCGGTGCACGATTCGGCGAACGCGACCGTCCGCCCGCTCTCTTTCAGGAGGCGCCCGACGACGTGCGCCAGGTCCTCGGAGTCTTCGCCGAAGACACGGGGACCGAGCACCGCGCGGAAGTCGGCCTCCATCGCCGCGAGCTTCGCCTCGGCCTCCCCCGGCTGGCCGCGCACGGCCAGGTGAAGCTGCACCTCTCCCGGCGAGGCAAGAATCGTGACCGGGTCGTCCTTCCAGCGCGCGTAGACGGGGGCGACCAGCTCCTCGACCGCCGACTCCCCCATCCCCGCGATCCGGAGGACGCGCCGCCGGCCGACGACGCCGGCCACGCGCTCGCGGAGCACCGGCAGGACGCTGCCCTCCATGATCTCCCGCATCTCCGACGGCACGCCCGGCAGGACGATGAGCTCGACCTTGCCGTTCTCCGCCCAGAAGCCCGGCGCCGTGCCGCGCGGATTCTGCAGGACGCGGGCGCCGACGATGAAGTCGGCCTGCTTGGCGTTGCACGCCGGCATGTCGAAGCCGCGGCGCGCGAAGCGCTCGCGCATCTTCTCGAGAAACGCCTCGTCGCGCCGGAGCGGCGCCTTCAGCCACGCGGCCACGGCCGCCACGGTGACGTCGTCGGCCGTGGGACCGAGGCCGCCCGTCGTGAGAAGGTACCGCGCCGAGCGCGCCGCGTGTTCGAGCTCGTCGGCCAGCGCGGCCGGATCATCCCCGACGATCGACTTCCGGACGACCGGAATCCCGATCTCCTCGAGGCGCGCCGTCAGCCAGAGCGAGTTGGTGTCCTGGCGCAGCGGTCCGAGCATCTCGGAGCCGACCGCGACGATCGCCGCGGCGTCGACGGGCGCCTTGCTCATGGGCGCGGCGAAGCGGGACTCTCCGCCTCCTCCGACAGCCGGGCCCATTCCTCGACGAGGGCGTCGAGCTCTCCCCGGCGAGCCGCCTTCTGCTGCGACAGGGCGTGCGCGGCGACCGGCCCGAGCGTGAGGGCCTCTTCCCAGAGCCGCGTCTCGAGCGCCTCGACCTCTGCCTCGAGCGCCGCGATCCTGTCTTCGAGCGTCTTGATCCGCCGGCGCTTCTTCGCGGCATCCTTCTCCCCGGTCGACTCGGCGCGCCGGGGCCGAGCGGGCGTCGGGGCGGCCGCCGGAGGCGTCGACGGCGCGGCGGGCGCGGCCGCCAGCTTGACCGCGCCGGCCTTCGGCGCCTCGGTCGGCTCGGGCTTGCGCCGGCGCTCGGCGCGCGCGTCGGCGGTCTCCGTGTAGTTGCCGGGGAGGAGCACGCCCCGGCCCTGCCGGAGGTCGATCACGCGCGTCGCCAGACGGTCGATGAAGGCGCGGTCGTGCGAGACGAAGACGATGGACCCCGGAAAGTCCTCGAGCGACTCCTCGAGCGCTTCGCGCGAGTCGAGGTCCAGGTGGTTCGTCGGTTCGTCGAGGAGCAGCAGGTTGTGCCGCTGCTTCATGACGACCGCCAGCGTCAGGCGGCCCTTCTCGCCGCCCGAGAGGCCATCGATCCGCGCGAAGACGTCGTCGCCGCGGAACGCGAACCGCGCCAGGTACGAGCGCACCGCTTCCTCGGTCTCGTTCGGGTGCTCGTCCCAGACGGCGTCGATCGCCCGCTTCCTGGGGTCGAGGTCGCGCAGCTCCTGGTCGTAGTAGCCGATCGAGACGTCGTGGCCGGTCGTCGCGCTGCCCGCGAGCGGCGGGAGGCGCCCCGCGAGAGTCTTCAGCAGCGTCGTCTTTCCCGTACCGTTCTCGCCGAGGATCGCGAGGCGCTCGCCGCGCAGGAGCTCGAAGTTGACGCCCCGGACGATCGGGGCGCCTGGCGTGTATCCGGCGTCGAGGTCCTTCGCCCGGAGGAAGATCCGGCCACCGATCCGCGCGGCGTCGAACTGAAAGTCCACGCTCGTGGTGTCGCCCTCGGGCTTCTCGAGGCGCTCGACGCGGGCGAGCCTGGTCCGCCGACCCTTGGCCTGCCGCGAGTTGACGCCGGCAATGTTTCGGCGGATGTACTCCTTTTCCTTCTCGATGAACTCCTGCTGTTTCTCGAAGGCGCGCGTCGCCGTCAGCAGGCGCTCGGCCTTCTGGCGGCGGTAGGACGTGTAGCCGCCGGAATAGGCGGACAGCTTCCCGTTCTCGAGATCCACGATCTCCTCGGCCACGCGGTCGAGGAAGCGGCGGTCGTGCGTCACGACGAGATACGCGCGGCGCGAACGCGCGAGGTACTCTTCCAGGAATTCGACGGCCTGGAAGTCGAGGTGGTTGGTCGGCTCGTCGAGCAGCAGCACGTCCGGCGACGAGAGGATCGCGCGCGCGAGCATCGCCCGGTTCTTCTGACCGCCCGAAAGATCCGAAAGGGGCCGCTCGAAATCCGAACGCTCGAAGCCGAGGCCCGAAAGGGCCTTCTCGACCTCCGCGACCATGTCGTAGCCGCCCTCGTTCTCGAACCGGTGCGACAGCGCGTCGTACCGGTCGTGGATCGCGGGCGTGTCTTCGCCCTCGGCCATGCGGTGCTCGAGGCGCCGCAGCTCCGACTCGATCGCGTGAAGATCGGCGAAGGCGCCGGCCGCGTAATCGTGGAGCTTTTCCCCGAGGTCACCGGGCAGGGCCTGGTCGACGGTCGAGATCCGCAGGGCGTTCGCCTTGAGAAACTCGCCCCCGTCCGGCTCCTCCCGGCCGAGGGCGATGCGCAGCAGCGTCGTCTTGCCCGCGCCGTTGCGCCCGATCAGGCCGACCTTCGCGCCCGGGTTGTGCTGCCAGGTCGCGTCGCGGAGGACCTCCTTGGGCCCATAGCTCTTGTGGACGTGGTCGAAGCGGTAGAGCACGGCGCGATTCTACCGGGGCGGCCGCGGCGTCAGAACCGCGCGATCGCCGCGGGATAGCGGCGCCCGCGCCACCGCACCTCGCGGTGGAGAAACCGCCACGAAAGCGACCGCGCGGTGATGGCCATCCACACGAGGGCCATGAAGGGATGCGTCAGCGCGGGCCACAGGGGGTAGCGAAGGAACAGGGAGATCGCGGCACGGCCGACCAGAGTCAGGCCGAGCCCCGCCGCCGCCCACGCGACATCCCTGCCGGGCACGCCCGCGCCGAGCGCCGCCGCGAGAAGGACGCAGGCGGGAAGCGACCAGGCGACGAACGAGAAGACGGTCATCGCGGCGAGGAAGACGCCCGCCCACCCCTCGAACACGTAGGCCATGTTTTTCGTGAACCCGTCGAACACCTCGCGAAAGCCGCGATACATACGCAGGCGCAGGCGCTCGTCGGCGCGCACCATGCGGCACCGCCCGCCGGCCCGGCGAACGCGCGTGGCGAGGTGCAGGTCGTCGATCATGGAAGCGCGCAGGGCCTCGTGGCCTCCGGCGGCTCGATAGGACGCCGCGCGCACCAGCATCCCCGCCCCGGCGCCCGCCGCGAACCGGCGCTGCGCGTCCGAGTTCAGGAGAAACGCCGGGCCGAAGAAGTACGCGACCGGCAGGTACGCCATCAACACGTTCTCCCAGAAGCCCTCGAGCTCGAGCCTCGGAAAGAGCGCGAGGAGATCGAGCTTTCGCGCCTCGAGCAGGCCCACCGCCTCGGCGACCGCCGCGGGGGCAAACCGCACGTCGGCGTCGGCGAAGAGGAGCAGGTCGCCCCGGGCCCGCGCCGCGCCCTGGTGCAGCGCGTGCGGCTTGCCGAGCCAGCCCTCGGGCGGCTCGACGCCGGAGACGACCGTCAGGCGCGCGTCCTCGCGGGCCAGGTTCGCGAGGATCGTCCCCGTGGCGTCGGTCGACCGGTCGTCGACGACGATCACCTCGAGGTTCGGGTAGCTTTGCGCCAGGTGAGAGCGCACGGCCGCCTCGATGCCGCGCGCCTCGTCGCGCGCCGGGACGATCGCCGACACGAGCGGTCCGCCGGCGCCGGCGGCCACGGACGGGTCGAGACCGTCCATCGTGGCGGCGTTGACCAGGAAGAGGAGGACGCAGACGCCGCCGAACGCGGCCGAGGCCACGAGAAGGAGGTGGAGAACCCCTACGACAGCGGGACCTTCTGCCGGGCGTCCGCGCGGTACGGCGAGTTCGGGTAGTCGGTGATCAGCCGCTGGTAGGTCGCGCGCGCGTCGGCCGAGGCGCCGGTCTGCTCGTAGATGCCGGCGAGCGTGAAGAGAAGGGCATCCTTCGGCGCCGCCGTGCTCGGCGACTCGATCGCGCGCTTCAACCGGTCGATCGCCTCGGTCGTCTTGCCTTCCGCGGCCAGCGCCTTGGCGGCGTCGATCTCCGCGGCGGCCGCGGACTCCGACTTCGACTGGCGCGCGGCCTTCTCGAAGGCGTCGAGCGCCGGCGCCGGCTTCTCCGTGCCGTTCGCCGCGAGAATCACCAGGGCTGCCCGACCCGAGGCGGTCGAGCCGTGCGACGCGGCCTCGCGCAGCAGCTTGTCGGCCTGCGTCTGGCGCTCGGCGGCGGAAGCGAAGGTCTTGCCGGTGGGCGCGGGTTGATCGCTCGCGAGCGGCGTGCCGAGAATGGCCAGGGCCTGGGAAAGGGACCGGCCGGCCGAGCGCTCGACCCAGCTCCGGTACAGGAAAAAGCCGCCCACCAGAGCGATGATGGCGGCTCCGGCGATGATCGCCTCGGTGACTCCCTTGCGGTGCCCCGTGACGTAGTCGACCGTCTTGCCCACCGTCTCGGCGAGCTCGTTGCGCTTCAGGTCCTGGCGGCGAAACTTCTGCGTCATCGCGGCGGAATCTCCAAAAACGGCGCATTATCTCCGAGCCGGCGAGGGCCGTCAAACCCTTTCGCCGCGGGCTTATACTGCGCGGCGGCATGGAATCGGACATCAAGATCACCGGCGAGCCCTCCAAGAACGGCGATCGCTGCGCCTTCACCGTCGACCGGCCCGTCTTTCCGGGCGAATCGGCGCACTTCTCGGGAGGCGTCGCCCCGGGCGTTTCGCCCCTGGCCGAGGAGCTGCTGGCGATCCCGGGCATCGAGTCGGTCCTGGTCGCCGAGAACACGGTGACGGTCGGCGCCGCGCACGACGTCGACTGGCCGGCGCTCGGCATCGGCAACGTCATCCGCAAGCACCTGCGCTCGGGAAGCCCCGTGGTTTCCCCCGAATATCTGCGGCATCTTCCTTCCGAGGGCGACCTGAAGTGGGCGATCCGGGATCTGCTCGACCGCCAGATCAACCCGGCCGTCGCCGCGCACGGCGGCTTCGTCGAGTTGATCGACGTCCGCCGGAACAACGTGTACCTGCGCCTCGGCGGCGGGTGCCAGGGCTGTGGCGCCGCCGACGTGACGCTCAAACAGGGCATCGAGAAGGCGATCCGGGATCTCGCGCCGCTCGTCGGCGAGATCCTCGACACGACCGACCACGCCGCGGGGCGTAACCCGTACTACGCGCCGTCGAAGTGACGGCACGGCCGCACGCGGCGGCCGCCCGTCACTCGATCCGGAACTCCAGGCGCGCGTGCGCCTCGCGCAGCGCCGCCTCGGCCCGCTCCGGCGTCGCCGCCCGCGAGAAGATGAAGCCGAGGTAGCGGTCGCCCTCCGGGAGCGGCTCGATCGGCTGGCCCAGGCGCGCCGAGATCGTGACCTCGACGATGTCCGGAATCGCGCGCGCCGCCTCGACGCCGCGCGCCTCCTCGAGGATTCCGCCCCGCGGAATCGGAATCATCATCACGCCGGCCGATCGCGTTTCGCGCTCCGCCGGGGCTTCGAGACCCAGAGCGTGCGCCAGCAGGATCTCCTCGAGCCTGCGGCCGGTGCCGAAGCGCAGCGTTCGCGCGCAGAGCCCGCCGATCGACCGCGCGGCGATCTCGAGGAGGAAGATGCCGTCGTCGTTGACGCGCATCTCCGCGTGGACCGGCCCGTGCCGCAGGCCCAGTGCCCGGGCGCCCTCCTGCGCCGCCGTGGCGCAGCGCTCCTGCAGGTCGGCCGGAAGGCGCGACGGCGTTACGTAGATCGTCTCTTCGAAGAATGGGCCTTCGAGCGGGTCCGGCTTGTCGAACAGAGCGAGGACTCGAAGCGCGCCCTCCGTGAGGAGACCTTCGAGCGCGACCTCGAGGCCCGGGACGTACGCCTCGACCAGAATCTCCCTCGCTGCTTCCCCGCCGCGGGCGGCGATTTCCGGCCTCGCGAGGAGCCGGGCGATGCGCTCCCAGGCGGCGACGAACGCTTCCGCGTCGTCGGCCCGGATCACGCCCCGGCTCGCCGCGAGAAAGGTCGGTTTCAGGACGCTGGGGAACGGCGCCGTGCGCGCCGCCTCCCGGGGGTCGTCGTCCACGTGGTGCCGCCGGTGCCGCGGCGCCGGAACGCCGGCGGCCGCGAGGAGCTCCCGCATCCGGGCCTTGTTGCCCGCGGCGGCGGCGGCGGAGACGGGGTTGTGCGGCAACCGCAGGCGCTCCGCGATCGCGGCGGCGGCGATCGAGGTCCGCTCGTCGACGCCGACGACGGCCCCGACGGGCTGGCGTCGGGCGAGCGCGGCGACGCGCTCGGCGCTGCCCGAGAGGTCCCCGAAGTCGAGCGTCAGCAGGCCGGATGGGTTCAGGGCCTCGACCGCGCTCGCCTCTTCCGACGCCACGACGACCTCGACGCCGAGCCTCTGCGCCGCGGCCAGGAAATCCGGAATCCGGTAGCTCGTCGTCGGGAGCAGCAGCAGAACGCGCGGCACGACGCCGATCCTAGCGCCGCGGGGCCGGGCGTAGCATCACGCCATGGCGAAGACGCGAAAACCCGCGAAGAAGACGAGGAAGGCGGCAAAGAAACCGGCGCGGCGCGGCGGCAAGCGCAAGCCGATCATGCGCCACTCGCGGGAGGGCTGACGGTTAGTTCTGCAGCTCCTGGAAGTAGCCGTGGAGCTCGCGGAGCGCCTGGCGGTTGATCTCCTGGCGGCGCGCGGACTCGCGCACGAGCGAGAGAGCCGCCATGCCTTCGGGCGCCATTTTCAGCTCCGAGATGACCGGGAGCGCTTCCGAGATCTCGCGCAGCGCCTCGCCCGTCTTTCCCTCCTCGAGCAGGAGGTCGGCGACGACCAGGTTCAGCGCCGCGACGTCGGCGCGCATGCCGATCGTCTCGAAGTCCTCCTGCGCCTTGCGGTAGGAGTCGATGGCTTCGCCGAAGTGTCCCGTTTCGCGCAGCAGAATCGCCAGGCCCCAGTGAACCTTCGCGAGCGCGATCCGGTCGTCGAGGCGCGTGAGCACCGGGATCGCCCGGCGCGACGCTTCGACGGCGGCCGCGGCCTCGCCCAGCATGCCGTGCGCGTGGATGAGGTTGCCGTACGCCTCGGCGAGCAGGCGCTCGCTTCCGAGGGCCTCCGCCTCGATGCAGACGGCGTTGAACACGCGCACCGCCTCGGACGGCTCGTCCTTCTCCACGTGGGCCAGACCTTCGAGGAAGCGGCACTTCAGCGCGTCTTCGGGCATGCCGAGCCTCTTGAAGCTCTCGACCAGGGACGGCAGCAGCTCGATCACGAGGTCGAGCTGGCGCTCCTCGAACCGCTCCGCGAGCTTCTGGTAAGCGAGCCTCGACAACTCGGCGGGCGCATTCATCGTGTGCCGGAATCCGGCCTCGGCCCGGTCGAACCAGATCCAGGCTTCCTCGCGGTGCGAAAGGTTCCGGCAAGCGTTTCCGGCGAGCAGCGCCGTTTCGCCGAGGAAATAGTCCCGTTCGTCGAACAGCCCGATGTCGCGCTTCGGGCTTTCGATGAAGCGGTAGAGAAACTCCGCCTCATCCATGACCGATGCCGGAGAGGCGCCCATACGCTCCCGCAGGATCCCGCAGAGCGCGAGCAGGGTCTCCGGATCCTCGAGGTGAAGCGCTCTGGCCTTGGCGACCCGCTCGTCGAAGGGCGTCGCGAGGACGCGCTCCGCGGCCTGGATCCCGGCTTCGGAGGAAAGAGGGCGGCCGCGGAACGGAAGAATTCGACCCGTCAAGAGCGCTCCTCCTCGAACCGCCGATCGAGGTCTCCGGCGACCTCATCGGGCTCTCGGGCCAGGATCTCGTTCAACGCGACGTCGCTCGACTGCTCGCCGCCGAGCTTCCAGAGCTGAAAGGACCTTCCGTACTGACAGGCCGCCGAGAGGAGCGAGATCCGCAGGAGCTTCGGCGGCATCTGGCCCGCGCCGCCCCGGCGCGAGAGCCTCTGGAACCAGATGTAAAGGTCTTCTTCGGCGCCCTTCGCCTCGTCTTCACTCAAGCGGTAGTAGGACACCAGCGCCGAATGGATGACGTCCACAGTCAGCGCAAAGACCGACTGGACCTCGTCCGGACGCTTGGAAGAGGGATTTTCCACTGAAGATCAGAGGATACAGCAGGGCCAGAGAGCGGTCAAAAACCGCTCAAACCCCGAACCATCTGTCTTCTTCTGTGAGAAGGACTTAGTTCGGAATGATGCCGCCGACCTTGATCACGAAGCGCGAGGGCTTTTTCTCGGGCCTCCATGTGGTCGGACGCGAATTGGTGTTCGGCTCGGCCTGACGCTCGGGAACGCGGGCGGGAACGCTGGTGGTAGCCATAAGACCTCTCAACTCCTTATGAAGCGGGCTCGGGGGCCGAGCCGAAAAGAATCACCGGTATTTGACCACAAACGCTCGGAGAGGGTGCCGACTTTTTCGCGGCGGCCTAACTCTTGCTGGTCAGCCAGATAGAGTGAATGCCGTGAGCGCGCCGCCGCCTCCCCCGCGGGTCATCGTCGTCGGCGCGGGCTTCGGAGGCCTGGCCGCGGCGCGGCGACTTCAGGACGCTCCCGTCGAGCTGACGGTCGTCGATCGCCGCAATCATCATCTGTTCCAGCCTCTCCTCTACCAGGTCGCGACCGCGGCCTTGTCGCCGGGCGACATCGCGTACCCGGTCCGCTCGACGCTGCGCTCGCAGTCGAACGCGCGCGTCCTGCTCGCCGACGTCGTCGCAATCGACGTCGCGCGCCGCGTCGTGCGCCTCTCGGACGGCGAGCTCCCCTACGACTTCCTGATCCTCGCCGCCGGCGCCGGCCACGCCTACTTCGGCCACGACGCGTGGGAGAAAGACGCTCCCGGATTGAAGACGCTCGACGACGCGCTCGAGATCCGGCGCCGCATCCTGCTCGCGTTCGAGCGGGCCGAGCGCGAGACGGATCCCGCCGTTCGGCGCGAGCTGCTCACGTTCGTGATCGTCGGCGGTGGACCCACGGGCGTCGAGCTCGCCGGCGCGATCGCCGAGATCTCGCGGCACGTCCTCGTGAGCGACTTCCGCGCGATCGACCCGCGCGAGGCGCGCGTCATCCTCGTCGAGGCCGGTCCGCGCATCCTCGCCGCTTACCAGCCGGGAACCTCCACGCGCGCGGCCGAGACGCTTCGCGCTCGCGGCGTCGAGGTGCGTTCCGGGGCGGCGGTCACGGGCGTCGACGCGCGCGGCGTCTCGCTCGGTACCGACCGGATCGACGCGCGCACCGTCGTCTGGGCCGCCGGCGTGGCGGCCTCGCCGCTGGCGCGCTCTCTCGGCACGCCGCTCGACCGTGCCGGCCGCGCCCTCGTCGAGCCGGACCTCTCGATTCCCGGGCACCCCGAGGTGTTCGTCATCGGCGACCTCTCGGTCTTCACGCACCAGACCGGCCGCCCGCTGCCGGGACTCTCGCCCGTCGCCCTGCAGATGGGCCGCGCCGCCGCGCGCAGCATCCTCCGGACGCTGGCGGGACGGCCGCGGGAGACTTTTCACTATGTCGACAAGGGAACGATGGCCGTCATCGGCCGGGCCGCCGCCGTCGCCGAGATCGCGGGGTTCCGCGTGTCGGGATTCGCCGCGTGGCTCCTGTGGTGCTTCGTGCACATCTTCTACCTGATCGGCTTCCGCAATCGGCTCATCGTCATGATGGAGTGGGCCTGGGCGTACGTGACCTACCAGCGCGGCGCCCGGCTCATCACGGGCGACGTCGGCCCCGAAGCGCGATAGGATCGCGCCAACTTTACGCGGAGGACAATCGATGGGCCTCGACCGACGCAGCCTTCTCGCGCAGGTGACGGGTGTCGCGGCGCTGGCCGCGTTTCGCGCCGACGCGTTCGCCCGGGTCGCCGAGGCCGGCAAGCAGGCTGCCGGGCGCCGCCCCGCCGAGCTCGCCTCCGACGAGGCGTACTGGGCCGAGATCGGCCGCGCCTTCGAGGTCGACCGAACGCTGATCAACCTGAACAACGGCGGCTGCAGCCCGGCGCCGGGGCACGTGCTCGACCAGATGATCCGCGACCTGCGCTTCTCGAACGAGATTCCCGTGTACCAGATGTGGGTGGTCCTCGAGCCGCGCATCGAGTCGTGCCGGCAGCAGCTCGCGGCCGAGTTCGGCTGCGACCCCGAGGAGATGGCGATCACGCGCAACGCCTCCGAGTCGCTCGAGAACCTCATCTTCGGCATCGACCTGAAGCCCGGCGACGAGGTCATCCAGACCAACCAGAACTACCCGCGGATGATCACGTCGTGGGAGCAGCGCGCCCGCCGGGACGGAATCGTCCTGAAACAGATCTCCTTCCCCGTGCCGCCGCCGTCGTCGGCCGACCTCGTCGAACGCTTCCGGAAGGCGATCACGCCGAAGACGCGCGTCATCGAGGTCACGCACATCACGAACCTGACGGGCCAGATTTTTCCGGTCCGCGACATCGTGCGCCTCGGCCGCGAGCACGGCATCGAGGTCTTCGTGGACGGGGCGCACGCGTTCGCCCAGTTCCCCTTCAAGCGCGACGACCTCGAATGCGACTACTACGCCACGAGCCTCCACAAGTGGCTGTTCGCGCCGATCGGCACGGGCTTCCTCTACGTCCGCAAGAACAGGCAGAAGTCGATCTGGCCGCTCATGGCCGCGCCGCCCGCGATGGACGAGAACATCCGCAAGTACGAGGAGATCGGGACCCACCCCGCCGCCAACCACAACGCCATCGCCGCCGCCATCGCCTTCCACCGCGAGATCGGTGCCGAGCGCAAGGCCGCGCGCCTGCGCTTCCTGCGGGACCGCTGGGCGATGCGCCTGGCCGCCGCGGACCCGCGCGTCCGGATCCTCACGCCGTTGAACGCCACGGAGTCGTGCGGGATCGCGATGATCCACGTGGAGGGCGTCGACACGGAGAAGCTCCAGGCCTGGCTCTGGGACAAGAACCGGATCATGACGACCCCCATCGTCCACAAGGAGTTCAACGGCCTGCGGATCACGCCGAGCGTCTACACGACCCTGCCCGAGCTCGACGTCTTCTGCGACCGCATGGAGGACGTCCTCAGGAAAGGGTTGCCGGCCTAGTTTTCCGGGAACCCCTGGCCGCCTCCGGTGTCCCCTCTGAGCGGAGGGGACCCATGAAAAGCCCGATTCGCGCGTCGTTCCCGGCCCTCGGCTTCCTGGCCGCGTCGCTTCTCCCGGCCCACGAGATCCCGCAGCCCTTCGAGATGACCGTCCTGGTCGACGGCGCCGGCGTTCCCGAATACGTGAGCCGGGGCCGCACGTACATCGAGGCTTTCAAGGGGAAGGAGTTCTCGATCCGCCTCACAAACCCGACGTCGGGTCGGGTCGCCGTCGCCCTGTCCGTCGACGGGCGCAACGTCGTCGACGCCCTCCACACGAGCGAGCGCGCGGCGTCGAAGTGGGTCCTGAACCCCGGGCAGACCGTCGTGATCCCGGGCTGGCAGATCTCGGGCGAGACGGCGCGGAAGTTCTTCTTCACGGAGACCCGCAGCTCTTACGCCCGGTGGCTCGGCGATACCGCCAACGTCGGGACGATCGAAGCCGCCTTCTTCCGGGAGAAAGTCCGCGCGCCCCAGCCGGTCCTGAAGGATCGCGCGGCCGACGCCGAGAACCGCGCGGAGACGTCGCGCCAGGCGGCGGGCGCCCCGATGCCTGAAGCCGCCGCTCCGAAATCGGCCGCGAAGGCACCTTCGCCGGCCGACGACTACGCGGCCACGGGAATCGGCGACCGCACGAGCTATCCGGTCCAGTGGGTCTCGTTCGAGGAAGAAGCGGTGCCCGCGGCGCGTCTGTCCATTCGCTACGAGTTCCGGCCGCAGCTGGTCCGGCTGGGGGTCCTCCCCCGCGCGGACGACGGCCTGGCTTCCCGCGACAAAGCGCGCGGGTTCGAGCATGCCTACGCGCCCGACCCCGACGCCCAGCGCTGACGGCCGGATCCGCCGTAGAATCGCGGCCGCGCCCCGCGCGCGGCCCGATGCGCCCTTGACGCGACCCGACCGCACCGACGAAGAGCTCCTCGCCCTCGCGCGGCAGGGCGAGGAGGAGGCCTTCGGCGACTTCGTCCGTCGGCACACGGCCACGGTTCACCGCTGGATGGCGCGCGCGGTCGGCGAGAGCGACGCGGACGACATGACACAGGAAGTCTTCGTGAAGGCGTACCGGGGGCTGGCCCGCTTCCGCGGCGACGCGCCACCGCGCGCCTGGCTCGCCGCGATCGCCGACAACGCGGTCAAGAACCGCTACCGCGCGCGGAGCCGCTTCCGCCGCGTCTTCGCCGGCAGCACCGACGACGAGCGGGCCCCCGAGCCGGCCTCGTCCGGCGTCGGCCCCGAAGAAGAGGCCCGGACCGGCGAATCCCGCCGCGTCGTCGCCGAGGCGCTGAAGCTCCTCCCGCCCGACTTCCGGATGCCGGTGGTGCTCCGAGACATCGAAGAGTGGAGCTACGAGGAAATCGCCGCGTCCCTCGCGCTCCCGGTTGGCACGGTCAAGTCGCGCATCGCGCGCGGCCGGGGCCATCTCAAGGAAATCCTGACGCCGCTTCTCTCGGGAAGGTTGCCATGAACGAAACCCTCGGCCTCACCCACCCGGCGCGCTCGCCGGAGTTCCTCTCGCGCCTGCGCGACGGCGAGCTCGGCGACGGCGAAGCCCGCGCCTTCGCCGAGCACCGGGCGGAATGCGAGGAGTGCCGCGCGACGGCCGACGCCTATGCCGCGACGCTCACCGCCTTCCGCTCCTCGCCGACCGCCCCGGCCGCGGCGGACCTCTCCGCGCGCATCCTCCGCAAGATCCGCCAGCAGACGCCCTCGCGGCGGCCCTTCGGGGTCTCCTTCGGCATCGACATCCGCTGGGCCGGCGCGCTGCTCGCGGCCCTGCTCGTCGTGCTCGTCTCGGCGCCGCTCGTCATGAAGCGCGCCGCCCTCGCGCCGGCGCCCGCGCCGCCCCCGCCGATCGCCGCGCGGATCCTCGCCGCCGAGACGGAGACCGTCGCGGCCGCCGAGGCTCCCGCGCCCGCGCCGAAGCAGCCCGCGGCGCGCCAGCGCGTCGAACCGGCCTCCCCGCCCGCGCCTGCCAGGGATGAGCGGCCCCGGATCGCGGCCGGCGCGGAGACCCGGGCCAAGGTGGACGCGAACGTGGCGGCCGCGGCTCCCGCTGCGGCGGCACAGGCGGCGGCGCCGCGCGCGATGGCCGCCGAGGCTCCCGCCGACGAAGAGAAGACGCGCCTGGCGCTGGCGCCGCGGAGCGACGCGGCCGTGGCCGCGAAGCGCCGCTCCGTGGACGCCGTCGGCGGCGAAGGCGCGGCGCCGGGCCTGGCCGACGGCGCCGTGTCGTCGCCGCGCTTCTTCCTGCAGGCGATCGACGACCAGGGGCTCCCTCCGGGGATCGCCTTCCGTCCCTCCGACGACCGGCTCGCGCCGCTGCGCGGACGCGAGTTCATCGTTCTCATCGAAACGTCCGGCCGCGTCCGCAGCGTCCTGACGTCGACCGGCAACCCCGCCCCGGGCGGCGAGCCTCTCCTGGAGCTTCGCTTCGTCGCGGGCGACCGGCCGCGGCGCCTTCTCGTCCGGCTCGACTGACAGCGCGTCGGTCCGAGCTCAGAGGACGAGGACGGCGGCGCCTCGAAGCTCGCCGCGCTTGACCGCGAGCAGCGCCTCGTTCGCGGCCTCGAGCGCGCGCTCCTCCGTTCGCGCGCGCACCGGGATCTCCGCCGACAGGGCGAGGAATTCCTCGGCGTCGCGCCGCGTGAAGTTCATGACGCTCCGAAGGCCGCGCTCCCCGTAGAGGAGCGCGTACTCGAACGTCGGTATCGGGCTCATGTGAATCGCGTTGACCGCCACCGTGCCGCCCGCCGCGAGGCGCGCCAGCGCCGCCGGCACCAACTCGCCTGCCGGCGCGAACGTCACGGCCGCGTCGAGCGCCACGCCGGGGTCCCCGTCGGCCTCGCCCGCCCACACGGCTCCCATCTCGAGCGCGAGCCGGCGGTGATGCTCCTCGCGGGTGAACGCGTAGACCGCGCACTTCCAGTGGAGAGCGACCTGGATCGCGAGGTGCGCGGACGCGCCGAAGCCGAAGAGTCCGAGGCGGCCGCCCGGCTGGATTCCCGACAGGCGGAGCGACCGATAGCCGATGACGCCCGCGCACAGGAGCGGCGCCGCCTCGCGCGCGGAGAAGCCGGCGGGCAGCCGGTAGACCCAGCGCGCGTCGGCGACCAGCCTTTCGGCGTAGCCGCCGTCGCGGTCGCGCCCGGTGAACGTCGCCCGCGCGCACAGGTTCTCGCGTGCCGACAGGCAGAACGCGCACACCCCGCAGGTCGAGGCGATCCAGCCGACGCCGACGGAGTCGCCGACCGCGAAATCGGCCACGTCCGCGCCCACCTCGACGATGCGGCCGGCCGCCTGGTGTCCCGGCACGACGGGCAAACGCGCCGACACTTCGCCCTCGACGATGTGCAGATCCGTCCGGCAGACGCCGCAGGCCTCGACGGACAGGGCGACCTCGCCGGGTCCCGGCGTGGGATCCGGAAGGTCGGCGGCGAGGAGCGGCCTTCGTTCCACCGGTGCCGCGCGCTCGAGCCGCATGCTTCTCACGAAAAAACTATACTCGGCGCGGATGAAGCGGATCGACGCGCTGTTCGCCGACTACGGCGAGGCTCACCGCGCCGCCGGAAACGTCGCCTGCCACACGGTCGGCATCTCGCTCATCGTCTTCGGCGTGCTGTCGATGCTCCAGGGCGTCCGCATCGCCGGCCCCGTCACGGCGAGCGAGGCTCTCGTCGCGGTGGCCGGCGCGTGGTACCTCGCGCTCGACGTGCCGCTCGGCCTGGCGATGCTCGCCGCCGCCGCGCTCGTCGACGTCGCCGCCCGTCTGGTCGGCGACTGGCGCGTCGGCGCCGCCGCCTTCGTGGTCGGCTGGATGTTCCAGGGGATCGGCCACGCCGTCTACGAGAAGAACTCCCCCGCCTTCCTCCGCAACCTCGTCCACCTGCTCGTCGGCCCGGCGTTTCTCGTCAACAAGCTCGTGCACGCCCGCCCCACCGCGGGGATGTCCGGCTAGCCGCGAGCCGGACGCAGCTCGGCGTCGACGGCGCGTCCGGCGCGCGCCACGATTTCGGGGATCGCGTCGGCGTCCGCCGCCGTCGTCCGGAAGTTGACGATGCACGAGCGCAGCAGAAACCGGCCGCCGACGACGGCGTTCGACAGGAACACGGCGCCCTCGTGTTGCAGGCGGTCGAGGAGCGCGGCATTCAACCGGTCGAGGTAGGCGTCGTCGCGGCCCGCCGGGTCGCGCGGCACGTAGCGGAACGTGGTGATCGAGAGGCCGAGCGTGCGGGCCTCGAGCTCCGGGTGCCGGCCGACCGCCTCGAACAGACGCCGGGCGAGCGCCATGTCGTCGGCGATCATGCGCCGCTGCCCGTCGCGGCCCGCCGCCCGGAGGCCCAGCCAGACCTTCAGGGCCCGCAGGCCGCGCGAGTTCTGCAATCCGAACGAGTGATAGTCGATCGTGTCGGCCTCCGCGTCGGCCGGCGGGTAGTACGGAGGCCGGTACTCGAACGTGTGCCGCAGTCCGTTCGGATCGCGCACGAGCGCGCACCCGGCCTCGAGCGGCACGTAGAGCCACTTGTGCGGATCGACCGCGACCGAGTCCGCCCGCGCGAGGCCGGCGAGGTCCTCGGGCGCGCCCGGCACACCCGCCGCAAATCCGCCGTAGGCCCCGTCGACGTGGAACCACAGGTCCTCGCGCGCGGCGATCTCGGCCAGGCGCGGCAGCGGGTCGACCGCCCCCGTCGAGACCGTGCCGCCGCTCGCGACGAGCAGGAGCGGGAGGCGCCCGGCCTTCCGGTCCTCGCGCACGAGCCGTTCGAGATCGGCCGGATCCATGCGGAGCGTTTCGTCGACGGCCACCCATCGGATCGCGTCGGTCCCGAGCCCGAAGAGATCGGCCGCCTTGTGCAGCCACGTGTGGGTCTCGTGCGTGGCGTAGACCGAAAGCGGCTTCGCCGCCGCTGCCGCCATGCCGGCCCCTCGCGCGTCCCAGGGCACTCTGGCCCGGCGCGCCGCGAGGAACCCGACGAAGTTGGCGACGTTGCCGCCGCTCGTCAGGAGCCCGCTGCACGAAGCCGGGAACCCGAGCATCTCGGCGATCCAGCGAATCGTCTGCGCTTCGATCTCGGCCGCCATCGGCGCGAGGTGCCACGCGCCCACGTTCTGGTTGACCGCCGCGGCGAGCAGATCGGCGAGCGCGCCGATGGGAGCGCCCGTGCCGACGACGTACCCCGCGAACCGGGGATGTCCGGGGAACAC
Source organism: Thermoanaerobaculia bacterium (assembly GCA_035500755.1). GTDB lineage: Bacteria > Acidobacteriota > Thermoanaerobaculia > UBA5066 > Gp7-AA6 > DAHUXD01. The sequence goes on from DATJXB010000086.1 coordinate 23,091, forward strand.
CGACGCGTCGAACAGCAGCTTCCCGGCCTCGGCGAGCAACGGCCCGGCCGGGCTTCCCTCCGCCGGCAGGCCCCCCGACGGGAGGCGCGCGCGGATCGCTTTCGCGTCGAGCCCCGGCGCCACCGGGCGCTCCGCGAGCGTGGCGAGGAAGTCGGCGATCCGGTCGACGAGCGCGCGGCCTTCCTTCCGGAATTCCTCCGGCGCCATGTCGAGAGGCGCGTCGCGCGTGCCGGAGTCTCGCCTCGTGCCGCTCACCGCGCCGCGTCAGCAGAACGTCGCGAGGACCGCGTCGGGATGATCGAGCCGGTATCCCTCCCCCGCCGGGTCCGGGTCGAGCTCGAGGACGGCGCCCTGGAGAATGCGAAACGACAGGTCGTCCATCACGACCGGAATGCCGGCCGCGTCGAAGCGATGGCCCTCGTCGGGGGCGTTCTCCTCGACCGAGATCCGGAACCCCGTGCCGCCGCAGCCGAGGACGTGGCGGACGGAGAGCACGGCCCGCGAGAAGTCGGCCTCTGACCGCAGGCGCGCCGCCGCGTCCGGGGTGATCGTCAGGGGGCCGGCGTCGCGGGTCATAAGATGCCCATTCTATGAAGAAGGCGCTTCGCCCGCGCGGCGTGCGGCCGCCGACGGCGGTTTCCATCGCCGCCTCCGACTCGGGCGGCGGCGCCGGCATCCAGGCCGACCTGCTCACCTTCGCCGCTCACGGCGTCTACGGCGCGACGGTCCTGACGGCGGGAACGGCGCAGAACACGCGCGGCGTCCGGGCCGTCGAGCCGTTCTCGACCCGGTTCCTGAAGGCCCAGCTCGACGCCGTCTACGAGGACCTGCGGCCCGGCGCGACGAAGGTCGGGATGCTCGTCGACCGCGCCCGAATCCTGGTCGTCGCCCGGGGCCTGCGGCGGCACCGGGCCGCCAACGTCGTGCTCGACCCCGTCATGGTGGCCAAGAGCGGCGCGCGGCTGCTCTCGGCCAGCGCGCTCGACCCCCTTCGGCGGGAGCTTCTCCCGCTCTGCGACCTCGTCACGCCGAATCTTCCGGAGGCCGCGGCGCTCGCCGGCGTTCCCGTCCGGACTCTCGCCGACGCGCGCCTGGCCGCCGGCATCCTGGCGGACCTCGGCGCGCGCGCGGTCCTCGTCAAGGGCGGCCACCGCCGCGGAAAGGAAACGCGCGACGTGCTCTTCGACGGCCGGTTCTTTTCCGAGGTCGCCGCGCCCCGCATCGCGACGCGCGCGACGCATGGAACGGGCTGCACGCTGTCGGCCGCGATCGCCGCGAACCTCGCGCTCGGCCGCTCCCTCGAGGACGCCGTCGTTCGGGCCGTGGCCTATCTGCGCGCCGGGCTCGCCCGGGGTCTCTTTCCGGGCCGCGGCTTCGGCGTCCCGGACCACTTCCCGCCTCAGCGGATGTAGTAACCCGAGACGCGCCAGGCGCCGCTTTTCTCTCTCATCGGCGTGATCGTCTCGGTCGCGCCCTTCAGGTTCTCGAACTGCGTGTCGTACTGGAGGACGACGTATTCGCCGGGCGGCGCCCCCGTCACCTGCGTGCGGTACGTCGCGCCGCGAAGCTTTCGCGACAGGGGCTTGCCGAGCGGCTTCCGGACCCGGTCGAGCGCCTGGATCCACTGCTCGCGCGTGAGCGCCGATTTGAAGAGGGCCGCGCCGGCATCCCAGCTCTCGCCGTACTGGCCGGCGTCCACGATCGCGAGCCAGGCCTCCGCGGCTCCCCCGGCCGCCTTCTCCGCGTCCGGGTTCCCCGCGGGATCGGCCGCGCGCGCGGACAGCGCCGCGAGCAGCACCGCGAGCAGCGCCAGGGCCCCGCGGCGGCCCAGCCTCAGTCCCACAGAGAGAACGCGTAGCCGAGCGATCCGTACGCCGTCTCCGAGATCGCGGTCTGCTCCGCGTCCCGGTTCTTGTCCATCTCCTTCAGGTGCCCGACCATCCGGTACTTTGCCCCCTCGACGAAGCTGCGCGCGACCCGCACCTCGTCCGCCACCTTCTCGGCGCCACGCTTCTGGATCGCCGCGGTTGCGCGCGAAAGCACGGCGAGCGATCCGTACAGGTCGATCGCGACGTTGGCGAGCCGCTCCTGGTGGAATTCCTTGGCGATGACGCCCTTGCCGTACTTGCGCAGGAGCGTCTCGACGGCGCCGTTGGCCGCGCGGGCGTACCGGGCGACCAGCTCCCCTTCCCGCGCGAGCTCGGGGGCGATGCGCGTCAGCCGGGTGGGCGCGACCGCCCCTTTGAACTTCTTCGCGGCGTACTCCGACAGGATGCCGAGCGAGGAGAGCGGCGCCTTCAGCGCCCGGCCGACCTCCTGGAGATCCTCCCCGACGTCGCGCATCCCCGAAAGCGCGACGAGCGCGCGCAGGATCTCGTTGGTGCCCTCGAAGATCATGTTGATGCGCGAGTCGCGCAGCGCCTTCTCGTACGGGTATTCCTCCATGAAGCCGTTGCCGCCGGCGATCTGGAGGGCGTCGTTGATGTTGCGCCACACCGCTTCGGTCCCATAGATCTTGCAGCACGCGCCTTCGAGCGAGTAGTCCTCGAGGCCGCGGTCGATGAGCCCGGCGGTCAGGTACACCATCGATTCCAGGGCGTACGTCGACACGACCATCCGCGAGAATTTGGCGCGGATCATCTCGAAGTCGGCGATGCGCGTCTGGAACTGCTTGCGCTGCGTGGCGTGGCGCGCGGCCTCGCGCAGCATGATCTTCGAGCCGCCGATGCAGCCGGCGCCGAGCGACGTCCGGCCCGTGTTGAGGATCTCGACCGCGATCTTGAACCCCTGGCCGCGCTCGCCGATGACGTTGAAGGCCGGCACGCGGACGTTCTCGAGCTCGATCGGCACCGTCGAGGAGCCCTTCAGCCCGAGCTTGCGCTCCTCCTTGCCGGGATGGACCCCGCCCAGGTCTTTCGTCACGGCAAAGGCCGTGATCTTCCGGTGCTCGTCTTCGGCCGGCAGGCGCACGTCCTTGGCGAAGACGGTGAAGAACTCGGCGAACCCGCCGTTGGAGATCCAGTGCTTGGTGCCGTTGAGCACGAAGGTGTCGGTCTTCTCGTCGTAGACCGCGGTCGTCTTGAGGGACGCCGCGTCGGAGCCCGCTTCCGGCTCCGTCAGCGCGAAGGCCGCGATCATCTCTCCCGACGCCAGACGCGGCAGCCACCGCCTCTTCTGCTCCTCGTTGCCGTGGAGCAGCAGCCCCTTCAACCCGATCGACTGGTGGCCGCCCACGAGAATCCCGAGCGACGCGTCGGTCTTCCCGATCTCCTCGGTGACGCGGCAGTAGGCCGACGCGGAGAACCCGTAGCCGCCGTACGCCTCCGGGATGCTCATGCCGAACGCGCCGAGCTCCGCGAGCCCGCGCATCACGTCGGGCCCGATCGCGTGGTCGCGCTCGATTTTCGCCGAGTCGACGTGGTCTCGCGCGAAGCTCCGGAAGGAGTCGAGAAAGGCCGACACCGTCTCCTTTTCGGAGGCGTCGATCTCGGGGTAGGGAAAGACCGTGTCCTCCGGGATTTCCCCGGCAAACAGCGACTTCACGACGGGAACGAGACGGGATTCCGCCGGCGCGGCGGGTGCCGCCGTGGCGGCGCCAGAGGCTGAAGAGCGGTCGTCGCTCATACGGTGATCTCCCTCGTGGAAACGGGCGCGTCGGGATAGAAGCCGCGCCGGGCATTGGCCAGGCGCTGGATCAGATCGGAGGGCGTAAAGCGCGGGCCCAGCCGCTCGGCGAGGTCGTCCAGCCGCGAGAAGACGCGGCCGAGGCCGATCGCGTCGGCGTGGCGCAGCAGCCCGCCGCGAAACGGCGGGAAGCCGGTGCCGAAGACCATCGCGAGATCCAGGCGCGCCGGGTCGTCGACGATGCGGTCCTCGAGGCAGAACGCGGCTTCGTTGATCATCGGGAGCACGAGCCGAGCCTCGATGACCCCCGCCGGGAGCGGCGATTCGGAGCGCCGCTCGACGCGGAGCGCCGCGTACGCCTCCAGCGCCGGACCGCGCCGCTTGCCGCTTTCGTATTCGTAGAAACCGGCGCCGTTCTTGCGGCCGAGCCGCCCGGCCGCAGCCAGCGCCTCTTCGCCGCCGAGCGTCATCCGCTCCGGAAACGCCGCCTGGAGCACCTCGCCGCCCTTCGACGCCACGTCGAGGCCGACGTCGTCGAGGAGGGCGAGCGGTCCCACGGGCATGCCGAACGCCGTCATCGCCGCGTCGACGTCCTCGATGCGGCAGCCCTCGTGGACCAGCCGCACGGCTTCGGAAAGGTACGGCGCGAGGATCCGGTTGACGAGAAACCCCGGCGCGTCCCGCACCACCACCGGCGTCTTGCCGAGCGTCTTCGCGAGCGCGAAGACCGTCGCCACGGTCTCGTCGCTCGTCCGCTCGCCGCGGATGACCTCGACGAGCGGCATCCGGTGCACAGGGTTGAAGAAGTGCATCCCGGCCACGCGCCCGGGCTCGACCGCGCCGACCGCGATCTCGGTGATCGGCAGCGTCGACGTGTTGGAGGCGAAGATCGCCTCTCTCGGAACCGCCGCCTCCCATTCCTTGAGGACGGCGCGCTTGACGGCGAGCTTCTCGACGACGGCCTCGATCGTCACGGCGCAGCGGGCGAAGCCCGAGTAGTCGAGCGTTCCGGTGAGGAGGTCCATCTTGCGGCTCATCTGCCGCGGCGTGAGGCGCCGTTTTCGGACGGCCTCTCTCCAGATCGCCGCGGCCGCGGCGTACCCGTGCGCCAGCGCCTCCGGCTGGATGTCCTTCATCCGCGCCGGAAGGTTCTTGTCGGCCGCGAGCTGCGCAATCCCGCCTCCCATCACGCCCGCCCCGAGGACGCCGACCCGCGCGACCTCTCGCGGACGCACCGCGGCGTCGGCCACGCCCGTCTCCTTCTTCACCTCTTCGGTCAGGAAGTAGAGGTTCAGGAGGTTCTTCTGGACCTCGCCGCCGAAGACGAGGCCGATGTGCCGGGCCTCGGCCGCGAGGCCGTCCGCGACCGGGCGCCCGTACCCCTCCTCGATCACCTCGAGCGCTTCGAGGGGCGCCGGATAGTGGCCGCCGGTCGACTCCTCGACGCTCTTGCGGGCTCGGGAGAAGATCACGTTGCGCCCGAGCGGCGTCGCCTCGAGCGCTTTCTCGGCGAGCGAGGCGCGGCCGCGGTAGGTCCGCGGCTTGCCCCGCCCGACCTTCTCCCGGGCGAACTGCCTGGCGAAGTCGTCGAGAATCGCCGCCGGCACGGCTTCGTCCACGAGCCCGATCCGCTTCGCGCGCCGCGCGTCGAGGGACTTGCCCGTCAGGATCAGGTCGAGGGCCGGCGCGAGGCCTACGGTCCGGGGCAGGCGCGTGCAGCCGCCCCAGGCCGGGAAGACGCCGAGCCGCACCTCCGGCAGGCCGATCTGGGCCTTCGGCCCGTCCGACATCAGCCGGTAGTCGCAAGCCAGGGCGAACTCCGTGCCGCCGCCGAGACAGGCGCCGTTGATCGCCGCGACGGTCGGGTACGGCAGGTTCGCGAGCTGCTCGAAGAGCGCCTGGACGCGCTCGACCGCGGTCGAGGCTTCTTCCGGAGGCGTCGTCGCGAGCTCCTTGATGTCCACGCCCGCGATGAAGAGGTCGGGCTTGCCGCTGCGGATCACGAGGGCCCGGATGCGGGCTTCGCGCGTCAAGCGCACGAGGACGTCGGCGAGCTCGGCGATGACGACGACGGAGAACTTGTTGACCTTCTCGCCCGCGAGGTCGAAGGTCAGCGCCGCGAGCCCGTCCTCGCCCACCTGGAGGTCGAAGGCGCTCACGACGGCAGCAGCTCCACGACCGCGGCGCCGCCCTGGCCGCCGCCGATGCACATGGTCGCGAGGCCGAACTGCGTCCCCCGGCGCCGCATCTCCTTCAGGAGCGTCAGCACGAGGCGGTTGGCGGAAGAGCCGACGGGATGCCCGAGCGCCACCGCTCCCCCGTTGACGTTCGTGCGATCCCAGTCGAGCTCGCCGATCGGGCCGCCCGTCGCGTACTTCGCGTGCCACGCGGCCGACGGAAACACGCGCGCGCACGCGAGCACCTGCGCCGCGAAGGCCTCGTTGATCTCGACCAGGCCGATGTCCGACCACGACAGGCCGGCGCGCTTCAGCGCGAGCGGTGTGGCGATGGCCGGACCGAGCCCCATGCGCTCGGGCTCCAGCGCGCAGAAGGCCGTCGCGCGGAGCTTCCCGAGCGGCCTGTACCCGCGGGACTTTGCCGCGCCGGCGCTCATCAGGAGGACGGCCGCGCCGCCGTCGGTGATCTGGGACGAGTTCCCGGCCGTGACGGTCCCGAAACGCCGGTCGAAGTAGGGTTTCAGCTTCGCCAGCGCCTCGAGCGACTGGTTCTCGCGGACGCCGTTGTCCTTCGTCGCGACGCCTTCGTACTTCGGCGGGATCGGGACGGGCACGATCTCCTCGGCGAGCTTGTCGCGGGCGAGGGTGACGCGCTGGTGGGAGCGCAGGGCGAAGGCGTCCTGCTCCTCGCGCGTGATCTTGTGCTCGCGCGCGAGGACTTCCGCCGTCTCCCCCATGTTCAGGCCGCAGATGGCGTCGGTCAGGCCGAGCTGCAGGCCGATCTCCGGCTTGAAGTGCCGCGGCCGGAACCTCGACGCCGCCGCCACGCGGCCGCCCAGGTCCTTCGCCGTGAAGACCTGCGTGAACACCTCCTGGCTGTCGTAGGAGTAGAGGAGCGGAATGCGCGACATCGATTCGACGCCGCCCGCGACGATCGCTTCGGCCTCCCCGGCCGCGATCCGGTAGCTCGCGTCGGCGATCGACTGGAGACCCGAGCCGCACAGGCGGTTGACCGTGTAGGCCGGGACGCGGTCCGGCACGCCCGCCTTGAGCGCCGCGACGCGCGCCACGTTCACCGCGTCGGGCGGCTGCGCGATGTTCCCGAAAATCACCTGATCGAGCGCGGCCGGGTCGAAGTCGGTCCGCGCGAGGAGCTCCGCCACCACGATCCGGCCGAGGTCCGCGGCGGAGACGCCCTTGAGCTCGGTGCCGGCGCGCGCGTACGGCGTCCGGACGCCGTCGACGACGACGACCTCACGCGACATGCGACCGCCCGGCCTCCGCGTACATGCGCTCGATCAACGAGGCGTAGCGGCTCTCGAGGATCCGGCGCTTGACCTTGAGCGTCGGCGTGATCGATCCGTCCTCGACGGTCAGGTCGGAGGGCAGGAGCGCGAAGGCCCGAATCTGCTCGTGGTGCGGACGATCGGCGTTGTTCGCGTCGATCTCGGCCTGGAAGAGCCGGCGCACGTCGGGGTGCGCGTCGAGGGCGTCCCAGCTCACCTGGAGCCTGCGGGCGTCGGCCCACTGCCGCAGCTTCTCGAAGTTGGGGACGATGAGCGCCGCGAGGAATTTCTGGCGGTCGCCGATGACGATGGGCAGCGCGATGTACGGCGACTTCTTCAGGTCGTTCTCGATCGGCTGCGGCGCCGCCTTCTTGCCGCCGGCGAGCACGATCAGGTCCTTCTTGCGATCCGTGATGGAGAGGTAGCCGTCGTGGATCTCGCCGATGTCGCCGGTGTGGAACCAGCCGGCCGCGTCGATGGCGTCGGCCGTGGCCTGGGGCTTCTTGAAGTAGCCCTTCATGATGTGCGGCCCGCGCGTCAGGATCTCGCCGTCGGCGGCGATCTGGACCTCGACGCCGCGGATCGCCTTGCCGACCGTCCCGAGCCGCCAGCGTCCCGGCCCGTTGACGCAGATGACCGGCGAAGTCTCCGTCAGGCCGTAGCCCTCGTAGACCTGAACGCCGGCGCCGATGAAAAACTCCGCGAGGTCGCGCGACAGCGGCGCGCCGCCCGAGACGGCGAACCGGAAGTTCTTGCCGAGGGCCGCGCGGATCTTCTTCAGGACGAGCGCGTCGGCGACGCCGGCCTGCCACGCGAGCCCTCCCGGCAGCGTCTCCCCGCGCTCCAGGTAAGGGACGCGGCGCCGCCCGACGCCGACGGCCCAGTCGAAGAGCTTCCTCTTCACGGCGCCGCCCGCCGCCGCCTTCGTCGTGATCCGGTCGTAGACCTTCTCGTACACGCGCGGCACCGCGCCGAAGCACACCGGGTCGACCTCGAGGAAGTTCTTCGCGAGCTTGTCGATCGACTCCGCGTACGCGATCGAGGCCGTCTTCTGGAAGTACGAGTAGTCGAGCATGCGCTCGAACACGTGCGACAGCGGCAGAAACGAGAGGGCCACGGCGTCGGCCGTGAACGGGATCACCTCGCAGGCCGAGAGCACGTTGAACACGAAATTGCCGTGGGTCAGCATCGCGCCCTTGGGCTCGCCCGTCGTGCCGGAGGTGTAGATGATCGTCGCCACGTCGTCGCTCCGAACGCGAGCCGCGCGCTGGTCGAACACGCCGGGGCTCGTCGCGAGCGTCGGGCGTCCCCGATCGACGACCTCGTGGAAGCTCGCGAAGCCGGGCTCGCGGGGCGGATTTCCTTCGATCAGGATGACGTGGTCGAGCTCGGGGAGCTGGCCGCGCACCGTCAGGATCTTGCCGAGCTGCTCGAGGTTCGACACGAAGATCGCGCGGGCGCCGCAGTCGGCGAGCAGCGGCGCGACCTGAGCCGCCGGCAGCGTCGGATAGATGGGCACCGACCAGGCGCCGGCGCACAGGATCGCGAAATCGGCGATGGCCCACTCGGGCCGGTTCTCCGACAGGATGGCGACGCGGTCGCCGGGCTGGACCCCGAGGCCGTTCAAGCCGAGCGAAAGGGCCCGGACCGAGAACCCGAAGTCCGCCGCGGAAATCGGCTTCCACACGCCGCCAACCTTGGAAAGGAGGAGCCTGGGCTTCCCGCAGGCGGCCGCCGCGACGAAGACGTCGCAAAGGGTCCGGGGCTCGGTCGCCATCGCTGCACTCCCCCTTCGCGTCGATTGTGTCCCGCCCTCCGAGGCCGGTCAAGGTTCGAACGGATCGGCGCGACGCCGCGACGCGGCGCGCGTGGGTTAGGCTTGGCCGATGGCCGTCGCCCTGCTCGTCGGAACGCTTCTCGCGCTGGCCGGATTCCTGTTGACGTCGGTCCAGGGCTTCGTGGTCGCGGCGCACCTGACGCAGGCCGGACCGGCCGCGAAACTCCTCGTGACCAAACACGTCGCGTACGCCATTCCGACCGTACTGCTCTCGCTCTTCTCGCAGTCCATGGTGCTCTTCTTCTTCATCGGAACCGGACGGCTCGTCAAGGACGAAATCGCCGGCTATCCCGAGCCGGAACGGCGCCGGGTGCTCGACGCGCTGCGCCGGTTCAAACGCCGCACGTCGCCGCCCGCCACCTTCGCGCTCCTCTCCGCGATCGGCGTCTTCGTCCTCGGCGGCGCCGCGCACACGAGCGCCGTTGCGCCCTGGGTTCACCTCGCGGCAGCGCTCGCCGCCGTGGCGACGCACCTCTGGGCCCTCGGGGCCGAGTGGACGACGTTTCTCGACAACGCGCGCCTGATGGCCGACCCGGCGGCCTACGCGCGCGGCGGGACCTCCGCCGTTTCGCGCCGGGCCGACGCCGCCCCGCGCCCGGTCCCGTGACGGCCGCGCCGCTTTCGCGTCGCGCGGCCCTGGTGACCGGCGCGGGCGTGCGGGTGGGCCGGGCGATCGCGCTCGCCCTCGCCGAGGCCGGAGCCGACGTGGCCGTCCACTATCGGGAATCCTCCGCCCCCGCCGAGGAAGTCGCGGCGTCGATTCGCGCGCTCGGCCGCCGCGCGGTGCCGATCGGCGCCGACCTCCGCGACCCCGCCGGCTGCCGCGCCCTCGTGCGCTCGGCCGTCGGCGCTTTCGGCGGCCTCGACGTGCTGGTGCATTCGGCGGCCAACTTCCACCGCGCTTCCCTCGAGGAGTCGGACGAGAAGATCTGGGACGACGCGATGAACCTGAACGCCCGCGCGGGATTTCTCCTCGCCCGCGAAGCCGCGGCGACGCTCCGAAGCCGCCGGGGACGCGTCGTCTTCATCTCGGACTTTCTCGCCCGGCGGCCCGCCCGGTTCTACGCGGCGCACTCCGTGTCGAAGGCCGCCGTCGAAGGCGCCGTGCGCGCGCTCGCGATCGAGCTCGCCCCCGAGGTCTCGGTCAACGGCGTGGCGCCGGGAACGGTCCTCGTACCCGCCGGCACGCCTCCCGAAACCGCCGAGCGCTGGGCGCGCGAGGCGCCCCTCCAGCGCAACGGCGACCCCGCCGACGTCGCGGCCGCGGTCGTCTTTCTGTGCGCCGGTCCGTCCTTCGTCACCGGACAGATCCTGCGCGTCGACGGCGGCACGTCGCTCGGCTGAGCCGGGCGGGCCTCCGAGCGCCTCAAAAAGCCGATTTCGTTGTAGAATTTCGCATCAATAGCTCCCAATTCTTCCCGCGCAAATCGAAGGAGGGTCAAGTGATGGTGCGTTCGCGCGTCGTCCCCGGTCTCTGTGTGCTCGTTCTTGGTCTGATCGGCTCGCTCCAGCCGAATGTTCTTCTGGGTTCCTCCGGCCAGAACCCGAAGGCCGCCGTCACGGGCCGTGGCGCGGCGGTCCCGATCCCGTCCTCTCCCACGGCCAGCGTCCTGTACGACCAGACCGACAACGATTCGGGCGTCGGCATCGTGTCGCAGGACTTCGAGGCGACGTTCGACGGCTACGACTCCGAGGGCGCCGACGACTTCGTCGTCCCGCCGGACACCACGTGGGCCGTCACGTCGGTCACGACCCCCGGCGTCTACTTCAACGGCGCTGGCCCCGCCGAAGCCGTGAACCTGACCATCTTCAACGACGACGGAGGCCTGCCTGGCGCAGTTGCGTGCAGCTATCCCCTGCAAACCCCCGTCGACACCACCGGCAGCTTCGTCTTCACGCTGCCGACCCCGTGCATCCTCGGCCCGGGGACCTACTGGCTCGACGTGCAGGCGCGCATGGACTTCGGGTCCGGTGGAGAGTGGGCCTGGGAAACGCGCGGCGTCCAGGGGAACTCGCCGGCGCTGTGGCGCAACCCCGGAGACGGCTTCGGCACCGGCTGCACGAGCTTTTCCCCGATGGCGCCGTGCAATGCGATCATGGCTCCGGACTTCCTCTTCTCGCTGTCCGGATCCGTGATCCTGTTCTCGCCGGCCGCCCTCGCCGTCGACCCGCCCGGCGGCGACACTGCCAACGGCGTTCTCGAGATCGGCGAGACCGTCTCGGTCGTGCCCAGCTGGAGCAACGACACCCCCGGCGCCTTCCAGCTCCAGGGCACGGTCACGGAGTTCAGCGGGCCGGCCGGACCGGTCTACGTCATCGACGACGCCGCGGCCGACTACGGCACGATTGCGGGAGGTGCGACGGCCGACTGCGCCTCCGCCACCGCCGATTGCTACTCGATCCACATCACCGGAGATCGGCCGGCGCAGCACTTCGACGCGCAGCTGACCGAGCAGCCGTCGCCCAGCCTTCCGACGCCCGGGCTGCAGGCGCCGTCCAACGCGCCCACTCCCAAGGTCTGGACGCTGCACGTCGGCGGCAGTTTCGGGGACGTCCCCGCCAGCTACCAGTTCTACCGCTACGTCGAAACGATCTACCACAAGGGCGTCACGGGGGGCTGCGGCGCCGGCGCCGACTACTGCCCGGACAGCGACGTCACGCGCGCGCAGATGGCCGTCTTCCTGTTGAAGTCCAAATACGGCTCGGACTACGCGCCGCCCGACTGCACCGGCATGGTCTTCACGGACGTCCCGTGCACCGGCGGCCCCTTCGACCCGTGGATCGAGGATCTCGCGAACAAGAGCATTACCGGCGGCTGTGGCGGCGGCCTGTACTGCCCCGCGAACCTGGTCACGCGCGCCCAGATGGCCGTCTTCCTCCTGAAGACCGAGCACGGCCCCGCCTACAAGCTCCCCGGCTGCACCGGAACCGTCTTCCTCGACGTGCCGTGCACCGGCGGGATCTATGACGCGTGGATCGAGGCTCTCGCCAACGAGGGCATCACGGGCGGGTGCGGAGGCGGCAACTACTGCCCCGACAACCCCAATACCCGCGGCCAGATGGCCGTATTTCTGACCAAGACCTTCGACCTGCTGCTCTACGGCCCCTAGCCGGCTCGGAAACTTCGCGTCTCCTCTGCGGCCCCGGGCAACCGGGGCCGCTTCACTTTTCGGCGCGGGAAAACTGGGCGTGCTCTTCGCGCAGTCGCCGGGCGAAGTCTCGCATGAGGGCCCGGCGCGGCGTCGCGAGCCTTTCGCCGCCGGGCGTGCGCAGCCGCGCTTGCGCCGCCGTCTCGAGCGCCGCCGCCATCTCGAGAATGTCGAGGCGCTCGCGATACGCGTCGCCCAGCTCCCGCGCGACCCCGTACGCCCCCATGGCCTCGAGGCGCACGGCGTCGTGCACGGCCTCCTCCTCCGGCGACTCCGGCGCTGCCTCGAAGCGCTTCAGCCCGCGAAAGAGCGCGCGGACCCGCGACCGGGGCACGCCGAGCGACTCCAGAAACGCCTCGGTCCGGCTGCGATGGCCCAGGCGAGACACCCAGCGCTCCTGTCCCGAGAAGACCGCCAGGAGAAACAGGAGGTCGGGATCGACGCCGGGCAGGCCGGCCGCGACCGTCTCGGCCGCGGAAACCATTCGTTCGACGTCGCCGTAATTCGTGACGCCGTCGAGGCCGACGGCCAGCGGACGGACGTAGTCCCGTATCCGGCGGCGCGCCGCGGCATCCAACACGAAGGGATACTAGCCAAATGATCATCCGGAAGAACCCGAACATCCGCTTCCCCAACCCCGACCCCTCGCGGGTCCCGCCGGGACAGTTCGTGACGCAACAGTGGCCGGTGCTCCACTTCGGCCACGTGCCGGCCGTCGACCTCGCGACCTGGAAGTTCTCGGTGTGGGGCGAGGTCGAGAACCCGGTCTCCTGGACGTGGGAGGAGTTCCAGAAGCTGCCGCGGGTGACACGGAAAAACGACGTGCACTGCGTCACCCACTGGACGCGCCTCGACAACGTCTGGGAGGGCGTGTCCGTCCGGGAGGTCCTGCGCGCCGCTCGCCCGAAGCCCGAGGCGCGCTACGTCGTCGAGCACGCCGTCGGCGGCTGGACGACCAACGTGCCCCTGGCGGATCTCGACCGCGACGAGAACCTGCTCGCGACGCACCACTCCGGCCAGCCCCTGACGGCGGAGCACGGCGCGCCGGTGCGCGTCGTGATCCCCCACCTGTACTTCTGGAAGGGCGCCAAGTGGGCCAGCGGCTTCGAGCTGACCCGCGAGGACCGCGCCGGATTCTGGGAGGAAAACGGGTACCACATGCGCGGCGACCCGTGGAAAGAGGAGCGGTTCCGGGACGACTGAATCAGGGCGTCGGGGCCGGCGCGCGCCGCGCCCCGCCCCGCGGAGCCGCCGGAAGCTCGTCGCTCGACTCGGCGTCGCGCCGCTGCAGCCGGCGTTCCAGGGCGCGCTCCTTGATCTGCGCGCGCAGCATCTGCGCCTTTTCCCGCTGCTCCGGCGTGAGCACCTGGCGCATGTCGAGCTCCATGAGCGACAGCTCGGTCTGGAGCCGCGCCCGCGCCTGCTCGCGCGCGGCGACCGCCGCTTCAACCGCCTTGCGGTCGACCCTGTCGGCCGTCATGGCCTGCTGGTAGTCGAACTGCTTCTTCTCGAAGTCGGCCTTCAGGTCGATCAGCTTCGGCCGGCTCCGGGCGAAGATCTTCTCGAGGTCCGACGTCTGTGCCGGCGTGAGGGCGAGGGCCTGAGCGATGCGCGGCCGCTTCCACCATTTGCCGTCGGCGATCGCCTGCTGGGCCGCGGCGGAACCCGCCAGGACCAGAGCCGCCGTCAGGGCGACGAGAAGTTTCTTCACAGCCGTCCCTCCAGTCCCGAACCCGAGTCGACGTCGCCGCCCCCCGCCACGAACGAGGCCTCGCGCAGCAGCCGGTCGTCGGCCGCGTCGTCCTCCGCGAGCTCGGGCGACGCCGCCACGGCCGCCGGCGTGGGAGGCGCGGCCGCGATCCGGGCCGCCGGGGCGCGGCGAAGACCCGGCAGCAGCAACGCCGCGACGAGCAGCGACGCCGCGACGGCCACGGCCCAGCGCCAGGGATGCGCGGAGCGGCTCGTCCGGCCGGCGCGCCGGATCGCTTCGAGGGTCGCGTCCTCGCGGGCGCGCCAGTCCGCGTCCGTGCGGCGCCCGAGCTGCCCCGTCTCCGCCTCCGCCAGCGACGCGAAGGAGACCTTCCAGTCCCGGAGCGCGCGGCTGCAGGCGCCGCAGCGAGACAGGTGCGGCGGAATCGCCTCGGGCTCGCCCGTGGCGGGAACGGCGAGCGCGAAGAGCTCCGCGTCGCTCAGGTGCCTGTCGGTATCCGGCGAGTGTTCGTTCATGGCCGTCCTCTCAAGACCTGCAGGCCTCGAGCCGCTCGCGAATCTTGCGGGCGGCCCGGAACAGGTGGGATTTGATCGTCCCGGTGTCGAGCCCGGTCGCCTCGGCGATGTCCGGAATCGACATCTCCTCGAAGTGCTTCATCTCGAAGACGGCGCGCTGCCGCGGCGACAGCGTGCCCATCGCCTCGAGCAGGCGCTCGCGGATCTCCCGCCCCGCGGCCCGGCGCTCGGGGGACGGGTCGGTCGAGGCGGCGAGGTCCTCGGGCCCCTCGCCGTCCTCGTCGTCGCGGGCCGGCGCCTGGTGGAAGAACACGACGCGCCGGTGGCGCTTCAACCGGTCCTTGCACCAGTTGATGCAGATGCGCGTCAGCCAGGTCTCGAAGGTGGAACCCTCGCGGAAGTCGCCGAGGCTCTGGTACGCCCGGAGGAAGCTCTCCTGTGCCGCGCAGTCGGCCTCGCCGGCGTCGCGCAGGAAGCGGTAGGCGATGCGGGTCAGGCGCCGCTGATAGCGCCGGACGAAGTGCTCGAAGAGCTCCGTCCGCCCCTTCCGGATCTCCCGGATCAGGGCCGTTTCGTCGACTTCCATCGGCGTCTCGCGTGGAATCATCGCCAAAGCGGGCACATCCCTATAGACGAGCTCTCGCCGCGCCGGTTTACGGGCGCAACCCTCGGGCCGGACGAGGCTTCTGGGCGCGCCGAACCCGGACCCGCGGCGGCGGCGCGCCGTCGAGGACTGGCTCGCCAAAAGGGTAACATCCCGGCGTGTCGTCCGGGCGCGTGATCCTCGTCACCGGGTGCTCCTCGGGCATCGGCCGCGCCACGGCGCTCGAAGCGGCCGCCCGCGGGCACCAGGTCTTTGCCACCGCCCGCAACCGCCACGACCTCGCCGAGCTCGAGCGCCGCGAGAACTTCGAGACGCTCGCGCTCGACGTCACCGACGACGCCTCGATCCGGACCGCCGTCGCCGCGGTCCTGTCCAGGGCCGGACGCCTCGACGCGCTCGTCAACAACGCCGGCTATGGCCAGTACGGCGCGACCGAAGAGGTGACGGCCGAGGAGTGGCGCGCGCAGTTCGACGTCAACCTCTTCGGGACGATCGCGATGATCCAAGCGGTCCTGCCGGCGATGCGCGAGGCGCGGGGCGGGAGGATCGTGAACGTCTCATCCGTGTCGGGAAAAGTCGCGGTTCC
>DATJXB010000087.1:0-27728 GCA_035500755.1 Thermoanaerobaculia bacterium
CGCTCGGCTACGCGACCGGTCAGTTCGGCAAGAACCGCCTCGGAGAGCGAAACGAATACCTGCCGACCGTCCACGGCTTCGACGAGTTCTTCGGCAACCTCTATCACTTAAACAAGGACGTTGAGACGAAGATCAAGGCGATGGCGACGAAACCACCTCCCGGTAAGTAGCCTCGGCCGCGGGCAGGCCGCGCTACCATGAACCGGATGGACCCGGTCGTTTCCGCGCTGCGGCGCGCCGCCGACGGCGGCTTGATCCCGCGCGGGAGCTCGGTCCTGCTCGCCGTCTCGGGCGGCGCCGACTCGATGGCGCTTCTCTACGGCGCCTTCGAGGTCGCGGCGGAGACCGGCTGGAGGCTGGCGATCGGGCACGTGCACCACGGCTGGCGCGCGCGCGAGGCCGACCGCGATCTCGCGTTCGTCGCCGGGCACGGGCGCCGGCTCGGCCTTCCCTCCTACGCCCTGCGGCGCGACGCGGCCGCCGTCGCGCGCGAGCTCGGCCTCTCCCCCGAGGCCGGGGCGCGCCAGATCCGCTATGCGGCCCTGGCCGAAATGGCCCGCGAGGCCGGGGCGAGCCTGATCGCGACGGCGCATCAGAGCGACGACGCCGTCGAGTCGCTCGTGATCGCCCGGGAGCGCCGGGGCGGGATCGCGTCGCTCGCGGGGCCCCGCGAGGCCCGCGCCGACGGCGTGGTCCGGCCGCTCCTCGGCGTCTCGAGGGAGGAGATCCTCCGCTTTCTTTCCGGCCGCGGGATCTCCTACCGCCGCGATGCCACCAACGGAGATCTGACCCTGTCCCGCAACCGCGTGCGGCGCCGTCTCGCCGAGCTCTCCCGCGCGCCCGGCGGCGCCGACGCGATCCGGGCCCTCGGCGCCGAGGTCGCGCGCCTCGGCGCCGAACGCCTCGAGCTCGAGGCCCGTTACGAGGCCGAGATCCGTCCGTCGGTGACGATCCGCGCCGACGGCGTCTCGATCGACGCGCCGCGGCTCGCGGGCCTCCCCGAGGAGCTCCAGCGCCTCGCGCTCACCCGGATGGCGGCGCCGTTCGCGCGCCCCGGAAAGCCGCCGACGACCGGGCGGGAGCGGGAGCGGCTCCTCGCTCTCCTCGCCTCGGGCGAGGACTTCCGCTTCGAAGCGGGCCGGCACATCCGCTTCGAACGCCGGGGCGGACGCCTGTCCATCGGGCCGCGTCCGGGCGGACCGGTGTACGATGCCCGTCGCCGACCTTCGGTGAACGGGCAGCGGCGGGAGGTTCCTGAGTGAGACTCGAGCGGCGCTTCGAATCGCGCCTGATCGCCGAGCGCGTCGAGGCGGTCGCCGGCGCGGTCGACAGGGACCTGCGCGACCGGCCCCTCATCGTCGTTTCGATTCTCAAGGGCTCGGCCTTCTTCATGGCCGACCTCGCCCGGAAGCTGCGCGGGCCGTTCGCCTGCGAGTTCCTCCACGTCCGGCGCGCCGAGGGCGCGCGCGAGGTCCTCCAGATCGACTTCGCGTCGGGCTTCACGGTCCGCGACAAGCACGTCCTCATGCTCAAGGACGTCGTCCACACCGGCGTCATCGAGACCTACCTCATGGACCACCTGAAGGGCGCCGGCGCGGCCTCCATCCACCTCGGGGCCGTCATCGACAAGCCCCTCGACCGCAAGACCAACGTGGCGGTCGACTTCTCGCTCTTCTCGGCCGAAGGCGACGGCCTCTTTGCGGGCTACGGGATGGAGCACGAGGGCCTGCACGCCCACCTGCCGGACATCTACGAGGTCGTCCCGGAGCAATAAATTCCCCCGGGAGTCCGTTAGACTGGAAGCCGGGGAAGGCCCCGAAGGAGTGCCCTTTTGAACGCCACGATCAAGAACCTGCTGCTGTGGATGGTCATCCTGGTCCTGATCATCCTCGCCTGGAACGTCTTCAAGACCGGAGCGACCACCGTCGAGGAGGTCACCTTCTCGCAGTTTCTGGACCGGGTCGCCCAGGGTCAGGTGCAGAAGGTCCGCATCCGCGGCGAAGAGATCAGCGGCCGCTACGCGCCGTCGGCCGGCAAGCACGACCCCGAGTTCAAGACCTACGCCGCCAACTATCCCGACCTGGTCAAGGACCTCCGCGCCAAGGGCGTCGAGATCGAGATCACGCCGCAGAAGGACTCGACCTTCGTCTCGGCGCTCGTCATGTACGGACCGCTCATTCTGCTCGTCGCGATCTGGTTCGTGATCATGCGCCAGATGCAGGCCGGCGGAAACAAGGCGCTGTCCTTCGGGAAGTCGCGCGCGAAGCTCCTGACCCCGACGCAGAAGAAGGTGACGTTCAAGGACGTCGCCGGCGTCGAGGAGGCCAAGGTCGAGCTGCAGGAGATCATCGAGTTCCTCAAGGACCCGCAGAAGTTCCAGAAGCTCGGCGGCAAGATCCCCAAGGGCGTCCTTCTCATCGGCTCGCCCGGCACGGGCAAGACCCTGCTCGCCCGCGCCGTCGCCGGCGAGGCGAACGTGCCGTTCTTCACGATCTCGGGCTCCGACTTCGTCGAGATGTTCGTCGGGGTGGGCGCCTCGCGCGTCCGCGACCTGTTCGAGCAGGGCAAGAAGAACGCGCCCTGCATCATCTTCATCGACGAGATCGACGCCGTCGGCCGGCACCGCGGCGCGGGCCTCGGCGGCGGCCACGACGAGCGCGAGCAGACGCTGAACGCCCTGCTCGTCGAGATGGACGGCTTCGACACGAACGAGGGCGTCATCCTCGTCGCGGCGACCAACCGCCCCGACGTCCTCGACCCGGCGCTGCTCCGGCCCGGCCGCTTCGACCGCCGCGTCGTCGTGGACCGGCCGGACCTCCGCGGCCGCGAGCAGATCCTGAAGGTCCACACCCGCAACACGCCACTGGCGGAGAACGTGGACCTTTCGATCATCGCGCGCGGGACGCCCGGCTTCTCGGGCGCCGACCTCGCCAACCTCGTCAACGAGGCGGCGTTGAACGCGGCGCGCTTCAACAAGAAGAAAGTCGAGATGATCGACTTCGAGTACGCCAAGGACAAGGTCATGATGGGCCCCGAGCGCAAGTCCATGATCATGACCGAGGACGAGAAGAAGAACACCGCTTACCACGAGGGCGGGCACGCCCTCGTCGCGGCGCTCCTGCCGGACGCCGACCCGGTCCACAAGGTCACGATCATTCCGCGCGGCCGCGCGCTCGGCGTGACGATGCAGCTGCCCGCCGAGGACAAGTACTCGCACACGAAGGAGTACCTCGAGGCCACGATCACCGTGATGATGGGCGGCCGCATCGCCGAGGAGCGCTTCCTCGGCCACATGACGACCGGCGCCGGCAACGACATCGAGAGGGCCACCGACCTCGCGCGCAAGATGGTCTGCGAGTGGGGCATGAGCGAGCTCGGCCCCCTGACCTTCGGCCGGCCCGAGCAGGAGATCTTCCTCGGCCGCGACTTCGGCCGCACCCAGGACTACTCCGAGGCCACGGCCAACCAGATCGACGCCGAGGTCAAGCGCATCGTCACGAACGCCTACAACCGGGCCAAGAAGCTGATCGACGACCACGAGAAGGCGATGCACAAGATCGCCAAGACCCTCCTCGAGAAGGAAGTCCTCGACGGCGACGAGGTGCTCCAGATCATCGCCGACGAGTCCGGGATGGACGTGGCGAAGCTGCGCAAGACCGGGCCGCCCAAGCCGCCGATCCTGCCGGGCGCGACGCCGGAAATCGCCGACGGCTCGATCGGACCCCTGGTCCCCGAACCGGCGTAGCTCGGACCTCTGGCGGCCCTCTGCGCGGACCGTGGGAGAGAGCGGGAAAATCGCTGGGGACCCTCTCCCTGTAAAGTCTCGCCTTTCCTAGAACCCCCTTCGTAAGCGCCGGCGTATAGCTCCTTATGAGCTATATCGACGCGCTGCTGCCCGAGTACGACATGGAAATGGCCAAGACCCGGCGCCTCCTCGAGCGGATCCCGGCCGACCGCCTCGCCTGGAAGCCCCACGGCAAGTCGCGAAGCCTGGGCGAGCTCGCGACCCATCTGACCGAGCTCGCCCGGTGGGGGACGCGGGCAAAGGCCGCGTCCTTCCAGGTCGGCAGCGAGAAGGCCCCCGAGATGACGTCGGCCGCCGATTACGTCGCTCGTTTCGACGCCAACGTCGCCGGGAGCCGGTCGGCGCTCGCCGGAATGCCGGACGAGACGCTCGACGCGAAGTACCAGGTGCTCAAGCCCGACGGGTCGGTCTTCTTCGAGGCGACGCGTCGGAGCCTCCTGCGGGGAGTCCTGATGAACCACGCGATTCACCACCGCGGGCAGCTCTCCGTGTACCTGCGGGAAAACGACGTGCCGATTCCGTCGATCTACGGGCCGTCGGCGGACGAAGGCATTTGAGGATGCCGCCCGCTCCCCCCTGGGGAGAGGGGCGTCGGCGTGAGGGGCCTCTGCCGCGGTGGGGAGAGGGTTCCGCGGTCGAGTAAGCTTCCGGGCCGAAGGAGGCCCGCATGCCGCTGGTTCGCATCGACGTCCTGGAGGGCAAGAGCGCCGAGGACCTGGCCGCGATCGGCGACGGCGTCCACCGGGCGCTCGTCGAGGCGATCGGGATTCCGGACAAGGACCGCTTCCAGGTGATCGCGTCGCATGCGCCCGGCCGGCTCGTCTTCGACACGCACTACCTGGGCATCGCGCGCACGCCCGCCGTCGTCTTCGTCCAGATCACGCTCTCGACCGGCCGCTCGCTCGAGCAGAAGAAAGCCCTCCTGGCCGCCATCGCGCGCAACTTGCACGAGAAGCCGGGCCTTCGGACGGAAGACGTGCTCGTCAACCTCGTCGAGGTCGTCAAGGAGAACTGGTCTTTTGGCAACGGCATCGCGCAGTACGCCACGTAGGCCGGGAGCGCTCGTCGTCGAGACGGACCGTCTGGTCCTGCGCCGGCTGACCTCCGAGGACGCGCCCTTCATCCTCGAGCTCCTGAACGATCCCGACTGGCTGCGCTTCATCGGCGACAAGGGCGTGCGCACGCTCGAGGACGCGCGGCGCTACGTCGAGACCGGGCCGGCCGAGAGCTACGCCCGCCACGGGTTCGGACTCTTCCTCGTGGCCCGCAAACCCGACGAGGTCTCCGTCGGCATGTGCGGCTTGATCAAGCGCGACGCCCTTCCCGACGTCGACGTCGGCTACGCCTTTCTGCCGGATCACCGCGGCCGCGGCTATGCCCGCGAGGCCGCGGCTGCCGTGGTGGAGTTCGCGCGGAGCGCGATCGGCTTGAAGCGCCTCGTCGCGATCACCAACCCCGACAACGCGCGCTCGATCCGCGTCCTCGAAAGCCTCGGCCTCGCCTACGAAGGCACCGTCCGGCTCTCCGAAGACGCCGCGCCGGTCAGTCTCTTCGGCCGGTCCCTCTAGGCGACGCGCCGCCTAGCGCGCCAGCTTCCGCAGGGCTTCCGAGGCCGAGCGGCTCGCGATCACGACAGAGCCGTCCTTGAGCGTGATCGCCAGACGCCGGTCGTCGTAGGACCGCAGGTGCGCGACCGCGTCGAGGTTGACGACGTGCGAGCGGTGGACCTGGCGGAATCGCGACGGGTCCAGCCGCGCCGCGAGCTCGGCGACGCCGACGTGGAGGAGGAACACGCCTTCCTCGGCATGGACCTCGGCATAGTCGCCGCGCGCCTGGATCCGGCGGATCGCCGACGCCGCGACCGGGACGATGCGGTCGCCCACGCGGGCGAAGAGGCGCTCGAGCGGCCCGGCGGCCAGCGAGTCGCGAGCCCGCTCGCCGGCGCCCACCGCCGGCTGAGCGAGGCGGGCGCGCGCCCGGGCGACGGCCTCGGCGAGCCGCTCGCGTCCGAACGGCTTGACGAGGTAGTCGATGGCGCCGATCTCGAACGCGGCGACCGCGAACCGGTCGTAGGCGGTCGTGAAGACGATCTCGGCGCGATGGCGAATCCGCCGCGCCACGTCGAGCCCCGACATCTCCGGCAGACGCACGTCCAGAAAGAGAAGGTCCGGCGCGAGGGTCTCCGCGAGAGACAGCGCGGTCGCGCCGTCGACGGCCTCGCCCACGATCTCGACGTCGGGCGAGCCGTCGAGGTAGTCGCGCAGGTTCTCGCGCGCGGGGGCTTCATCCTCGGCGACCAGGGCCCGCAGCCGCCCGCTCACGACCCCTCCGCCGAGCCGTCGTCCGGGACCTCGAGGCTGACTGCGAACCCGCCGGTCTCGGGCGTTTCGAATCGCACCTCGGCGCGGCCGCCGTAGAGCGCCGCGAGGCGTTCCTGGAGCAGGCGCAGGCCCGTGCGCGGGCTCGCCGCGACGTCCGCCGCCCGCGCTCCCGGCCCGTCGTCCTCGACCTCCAGCCGCAGGCGCCCCGCCGCGCGCCGCGCCGTCACCGACACGCGGCCGCCCGACGCCCGCGGCGCGATGCCGTGGACCACCGCGTTTTCGACGAGCGGCTGGAGCGCGAACGGCGGCACCGGCACCTCGAGCGCCGCCGGCTCGGCGCGAACCTCGACGCGGAGGCGCTCGCCGAGGCGCACGCGCTCGAGCTCGAGATAGCTGCAGACGAAGTCCCACTCGCGCGACAGGGGCACCCAGTCGCTCCCCGACCGATGCGCCTCCTGGCCGAACCGCAGGAGCTCGCCGAGGCGCTCGAGGGCGGCCTCGGCACGCGCCGGATCCCGGCGGACCAGACCGAGCAGCGCGTGCAGGACGTTGAGGATGAAGTGAGGCTGGACCTGCGAGCGGAGCAGCTGCAGCTCGGCGCGCGCCCGCAGCGCCTCGGCGCGCGCGGCGTCCTCGCGCGCCCGGCGCAGGGCCTCGGCAGTGTGCCGCGCGTACCCGGCGCCGACGAGCGCCGAAAGCAGCAGGAAGTCGATCATGAACTGCCAGGCGACGATCGGCCCCGTGGGCCGGTGCCCGGCGGGGTTGAAGACGCGGAAGTCGACCTCGAGGATCGCCAGCCAGATCCCGATCGACGAGGCGGCGAGCCCCAGGATCGCCGCGATCAGCCGCACGGCGAGGCGCCACCGTCCCTCGGTGGGCCACGGCCACCGCCGCGCGAGACCGAGCGCGACGAGGCCGACCAGAGCCGGCGGGAGCGCGGCGGCGATGGCGCCCCGGGCCGCCATCGAAACGGGGACTCCGCTCGCCGCGAAGAGCGCCGTGTAGACGCCGGTCAGGACGACCCACGCCGCCCCGTACGCCGCCCGCGGCGTCGGCAAACGGATCTCGCGGGACTTCGCGGCCTCCATCGCTCGCGATTCTCTCGGCGATGAGCCCGCGACCGCAACCGCCCGGGCGCTCACGGTGCCGCCGGGGCCGCCGCCGCGGGAGCCGCCGGAGGCAGCGCCTCGATCTGCGGAATGAGGACCTCGCGCACGTAATGCCACGACGGCACGGCCGTCGCCGCGCCCTGGGCGTAGGCCATCGCGGCGCGGCGGTCCGGTTGCGGGGAATGCGAGTAGAGGTAGGCCAGGTCCATCAGGTTCTCGGGCCCTCCCCAGCGCGGCTCCCAGGCCGGGACGGCCGGGCCGAGCGCCTCGCGCCAGGCGCACGCGACCCCGTGCTCGAGCGTCGCCGCGGCCTTCGCGAAGTCGCCGCCGGTCGGCGGCGGCGCCGACATTTCCATGCCGCCCTTGATCCACAGCGCGCGCGGGTTGTCCCCGGCATTCTGCATGAGATAGCGGAAGTCCGGCAGCGCGTCCTTCAGGAGCTCCTGGCGCCGCTCCACGTCTTTGCCCGCGAGGAAGAGGAGGTTGCCCCAGCAGCCCACCATCGCCAGGCGCGCCTCCATCCACTCGGGCTTCTTCCGGCGCGACGCCTCGAACCGCGACAGCGCCTTCTCGAGATCCGCCGCGAGGTCCTCCGGTGTCGGCGTCGCGTTGAAGCCGTTGATCGCTCGCCGCCAGAGCGCGAACCCGCGCCAGTAGTCGCGATACTCGGACTGCGGGCCGTCCGGCAGACGGCCGAGCTCGGCGTCGAGACGCTCGAGCGCGGCGCGGTCGGCCCGGTAGTCGGCGGCGAGCACCGCCTGCGCGAGCGCGCCGAGGCGATCCCCGTCGCGCGAGGCGGGGGCCGGCGCCGCGGCGAGCAGGACGAGCATCCAGGCAAAACGTCTCATGACGAACCCTCCTGACGCCCTTTTACGGGCCGGCCCGCGCCGCGCGCGCGGCCGCTCGCCCGACGGGATTTCCCCGCCGTCGAAGGGGTGGACCGTGCGGCGGACCGCGGACGCGCAGCGAGTAGACTCGCAGGCCGTGGCCCCGGACCTCGTGATCCCCGCCGCCGACGCCGAAGCGCTCCGCGAAATCGCGGGATGGGACGGCTTCCGGCCGGCCACCTTCGCGGCGTCCGACTTTCCCGTGGACGTCGTGCGCCTGGCCGGCTCGACGTCCCCGCCGCTCACCGTCTCGCGCGCGCGGCGCCCTGAAACGCTGAAGGCGCTTCCGGCGAGCCTGCGCCAGCGGGCCGAGGCCGCCTTCGAGAAGAGCGGCCGGCGGCGCGCGGCGCTCGCGCTGGCGCACGGCCGGAGCCTGGACCTCTCGGGCGGGCCGGTCGTCATGGGGATCGTCAACGTGACGCCCGACTCCTTCTCCGACGGCGGCGTCCACTTCGACCGCGGCCGCGCGGTGGAGGCGGCGCTCCGGATGCTCGAAGAAGGCGCCGCGATCGTCGACGTCGGCGGCGAGTCGACCCGGCCCGCCAACTACGGCGCCGCGCAGGAGCTGCCCGCCGCCGAGGAGATTCGCCGCGTGGTCCCGGTCCTCGCGGGAATTCGCGCGCACAGTGCCGCGCCGCTGTCGGTCGACACCCGCAAGTCCGAGGTCGCCCGCGAGGCCGTCGCGGCAGGCGCGGACCTCGTCAACGACGTCTCGGCGCTCCGCTACGACGCCGGCATGGCCGACGCGATCGCCGCCGCGGGCGCCGGCGCTATCCTGATGCACATGAAAGGCATCGACCCGCGGGCGATGCAGGACGACGTGGCCTACGCGCACCCGATCGCCGACGTCGCCGCCGTCCTCTTCGAAGCCGCCGGCCGCGCCGCGGCGGCGGGCGTGCGGAACGACGCCCTGGCCATCGACCCCGGTCTCGGGTTCGGCAAGAGTCCCGAGGGCAACCTGCTGCTCCTGCGCCATCTGCGCGCGTTCGCCTCGCTCGGCCTGCCCGTCGCCGTGGGCGCCTCGCGCAAGGGGTTCGTGCGCCGGTTTTCGGGCGTCGCGGAGGACGCCTCCGCCGCCGAGCGACTTCCCGGCTCGCTCGCGGCGCTCTCCGCCGCGGCGGCGGCCGGCGCGAAGATCCTCCGCGTCCACGACGTGCCCGAGTCGGTCCGCTTCCTGCGCCTCGCCGGAGCGATCGCCCGCGCGGGCATTCCGGCGGCCGGCGTCGCCGGAGCCGCGGCCCGCTGATGCAGGCCCTGGCTTCGCGGTTCGGCGCGCTCGGCCACCTGAACTTCGGCTGGCGCGACGCGCTCGACATCGCGATCGTCGCCGTCATCACGTACGCCCTGCTGCGGCTGATCCGCGGCACGCGGGCGGTGCAGATGGTGCTCGGCCTCTTCGTTCTCTTCGCGGTCTACGCGCTCGCCAGCCTGCTCAACCTCGCGGCGCTGACGACGATCCTGAAGGCGCTGATCTTCTACGTTCCGTTCGCGATCATCGTCCTTTTCTCCCACGAGCTGCGCCGGGCGCTCGCCGTTTTCGGCCGAACGCCGTTCTTCGCCCTCTTCACCGGGTACCACGCCGAGGAGACCGTTTCCGAGATCGTGCTCGCCGTGACGTCGCTCTCGGCCCGGCGCGTCGGCGCGCTCATCGTGCTCGAACGCCGCGAAGGCCTGAAGACGTACATCGAGAACGGCTCCCACGTCGACGCCGCCGTCTCCTACGAGCTCCTCGTCACGCTCTTCGCGCCCGGCACGCCGCTCCACGACGGCGCCGTCATCATTTCGGCCGACCGGATCGCCGCCGCCGGGAGCTTCCTGCCGCTGTCGCTGCGCGAAGGGCTCCCCAAGCGCTTCGGCACGCGCCACCGGGCGGCGATCGGGATCAGCGAGGAGACCGACGCGCTCGCCGTCCTCGTTTCGGAGGAGCGCGGGACGATCTCGCTCGCGCGGGCGGGCCAGATCCAGGAGGAGCTCGACGCCAAGTCGCTCCGCGATCTTCTGTACCGCGAGTTCGCGGCGTCGAAATAGGCCGGGCACGATGAACCTCTCGCGCGTCCTCTTCCGCAACGCCGGCACGAAACTGCTGGCGCTCGCCATCGCGGTGGCCACCTGGTACCTGTTGACCGGACAGCGGCGTGAGCGCATCTCGGAGCGCAACTACCGTGTCCCGCTCTCGATCGTGAACATGCCGCGCGGGACGATGATCGTTTCTCCCCTGGCCGACGCCGTCGACGTCCGCGTCCGGGGCGCCTTCACGCCGATGCGGGCCCTCGACCCCTCCAAGCTCGAGGCCGTCGTGGACCTGGCCGACGCCTCGCCCGGCGAGAAGCGCTACCCGCTCGGGCCGGGCGACATCAACGTGCCGGAGGGCATCGAGGTCATCGCCCTGGCGCCGAGCGAGGTCCGCCTCGTGCTCGATGCGGTGTCGGAGCGGATCCTCCCGATCTCCGCGTCTCTCTCGGGCGAGCCGATGGCCGGCGCCGCCGTCGAAGAAGTCACCGTCGAGCCGAAGAACGCCCGGATCGTCGGGCCCGAGAAGACGCTGGCGCGGCTCTCGAGCCTGCCGACGCAACCGGTCTCCATCGAGGGGCGGGACGCCTCGTTCACCGAGACGACCACGCTCGCTCTGCCCGCCCCCGGCGTGCGCGTCCGCGAAGGACAGCTCGTCGGCGTCCACGTCAAAATCCGTCCCGCGCCCGCGCCCGAGCCGACGCCCACGCCCGCGCGGACGAGAAAGGGGAAATCGTGAAGCTCTTCGGCACCGACGGCCTCCGCGGCAAGGCCGGCGAGTTCCCGCTCGACGCGGCCTCGGTCCGCCGCCTCGGCCGGGAGCTCGGCCGCCGCCTCGCCGGCAGCGGACCCGCCCGCCTCGTCGTCGGCGGCGACACGCGCGAGTCCACGCCCCGGATCGTCGCGGACATGGCCGCCGGCCTGATGGAGGCGGGCTGCAACGTCGCCTCGGCGGGCGTCATCACGACGCCCGGCGTCGCGGAGCTCGTCCTGGAGCTCGGCGCGCGCGCCGGCGTGGCGGTCTCGGCGTCGCACAACCCGTACGAGGACAACGGCATCAAGATCTTCGGTCCCGACGGGCGCAAGTGGCCGGACGCGGAGGAGGAGTACCTGGAAAACCGGCTCCTCGAAGCGGCGGACGCTCCGGCCGAGGCGTCGGCGACGCCGGCGCCTCCCGACCCGGACCCGGGGCTCGTCGCGACCTACGTGTCGCGCCTGATGGCGAGCGTGCCGGACGACCTGGAAGGCTTTTCCGTGCTCCTCGACGCGGGCAACGGAGCGGCCTTCCAGATCGGTCCGCGGGCGTTCCGCCGCTGCCGGGCCAAGGTGACGGCGATCTACGACGCGCCGGACGGGCGCAACATCAACCGCCACTGCGGCGCGCTCCACCCCGAGGGGATGGCGCGGGCGACGCGGGAGTCGGGCGCCGCTCTCGGCGTGGCGTTCGACGGCGACGCGGACCGCTCGATCTTCGCCGACGAAACCGGGCGGATCCTCGACGGCGACGACGTCCTCTGGATCGTCGCCCGCGCCTGGAAGGCGCGCGGAACGCTGCCGCCGGGCGGCGTCGTCGGGACGGTCATGTCCAACTACGGCCTCGAGGCCGGGCTCGCCCGCGAGGGCATCGCGTTCCAGCGCTCGGCCGTCGGCGACCGCAACGTCGCGCGGCTCATGGACGAGACGGGCGCGGCACTCGGCGGCGAGACGTCCGGACATACGCTGCTCGCGCCGCTGTCGCCGGCCGGCGACGGGATCCTGACCGCGATGATTCTCTCGTCGATCGTCAAACAGAGCGGGAAGAAGCTCTCGGAGCTGGCGACGCTCGAGAAGATCCCGCAGACGCTCCGCAACGTTCGGGTCGCGCGGCGCGTGCCGATCGACGAGTCGCCGAAGATCGCCGAGGCCGTCGCCCGGGCCGAGTCCGGCCTCCGCGGCCGCGGGCGCGTGTTCCTGCGCTACTCGGGCACCGAGCCTCTCCTGCGCATCCTCGTCGAGGGGCCCGACGCCGCCGAGGTCAAGGCGGTCGGCGACGCGCTCGAGGCGACGGTGCGCGCCGAGCTCGACGGGAAGCCATGAAGCACGTCCGCGCGGTCCTCTTCGACGCCGGCGGCACGTTGATCCACCCGGACGGCGCCCGGATCTGCTCGGCCGCTGGAGTGCCCTACGAGCCGGCGGCGTTCCGGCGCGCCGAGGCGGGAGCCGTCGCGGCGGTGCGGCGGTTCATCCTCGAGCGGCCCGAGTCCCGGGACGCGGAGCGCGTCCCGCTGTACTTCGGCACCCTGGTCGGCAACCTCGGCGTCGCGGGCGACGCCGAGCGCGGCCTCGCCGCCGCTCGCGTCGGGGACGCGCACCGCCAGGCGAACCTGTGGTCCTGCGCCGCCGACGACGCCGCGGCGACGCTGTCCGGCCTGAAAGCCCGGGGGTACCGCCTGGCCGTCATCTCCAATGCCGACGGGCGCGTGCGCGGGCTCCTCGAGACGGCCGGCCTGACGCCGCTGCTCGAGTTCGTCGTGGACTCGGCGGAAATGGGCATCGAAAAGCCCGACCCGCGCATCTTCCACGCGGCGACGGACCGGCTGGGCCTGTCCCCCGCCGCCTGCGCCTACGTCGGCGACGTCTACGAGATCGACGTCCTCGGGGCCGAAGGGGCCGGCCTGACGGGCATTCTCGTGGGGGAAGGGCCGGCGCCGGCCTCGGTCCGGAGGGTCCCGACGCTCTCGGCCCTCGACGCGCTCTTCTCCGGGTTTGCATAGACTTCTCCCAAAACCAAGGAGGGCGCCGTGAAACGCACCACCCACCGAAGCGTCGCGGGGAAGAAGCTCTACGCCGTCCGGGACTCGAAGGGCCGCTTCAAGGATATCCAGACCTACGAGCGGGCACACCGCGCGGACCTCGCCCACAGGAGCAAGGCCGAGAAGGCGATGGCCGCGAAGAAACGCGCGAAGAAGAAGTAACGCGAGATCAAGGAAGGAGGCGTCATGGTCCGAACTCTGGCACAACACTGGTGGGTCCTCTTGCTTCGGGGCTTGCTCGCAATCGCCTTCGGCCTCATGGCCTGGCAGTGGCCCGGCGTCACGATCGCCGTCCTCGTCATGTTCTGGGGCGCCTACGCGCTCGTCGACGGGCTCTTCGAGGTCGTCGCCGGCGTGCGCGCGAAGTGGGGCTCGCTCGTCTTCCTCGGAATTCTCGGCATCGCCGCCGGCATCGTGACGCTCTTCTGGCCGGGCATCACGGCGGTCGCGCTGCTCTACATCATCGCGTTCTGGGCGATCGTCGCCGGCGTCCTGCAGATCTCCGCGGCGATCCGCCTTCGCCGGGAAATCCAGGGCGAGGTCCTGTGGATCCTGTCGGGCCTGTGCACCGTGATCCTCGGCGTCCTGCTCATCGCACGTCCCGGCGCCGGGGCGCTCGCCGTCGTCGGCCTGATCGGCGCCTTCGCGATCGCGTGGGGGATCCTGCTGGTGATCCTCGCGTTCAAGCTGAAGGGACACGCCGGGCGTTTGACGGCGAAGACGGCGTAAGCCCCCTCACCGCCTCCCTCTCCCCCTCACGGGGGAGAGGGAGATTGGTTGAGGCGCCGCGTGACCAAGGTTCGCGAGCCCGGGCGAGCGAACCGACTCGCGCGGCGGGAGCCGGAGCGAGAGGAAGGGCTCAGGCGCTCGGTCGAGCCCCTTTGGGCGAGCCGAGCGCCGGTGCGCGCCACAGTCGCGCAGAGCCCGAGCGAGCGGAGGCGACGGTTAGCCGTAGCGCTCCACGTCCGGCGGGATCTCGCCCGTGACGTTGGGCTCCTGGAAAATGATCGCGGTGCCGGTGATCGGCAGGTACACGGTGTGGTTGCCGGCTGCCATGTCCACGCGGACCTCGTAGTACCCCTGCGTCGAGATCGACATCAGGGTGCACGGCTTGTTCTTGAACTCGAGGATCGGGCAGAAGACGATGACTTTGGATGGCATCAGCGGCTCACTCCTTTTCGAGAATCGCCCGCATCTCCTCCCAGCCGACGATTCGCACCCCGAGGGCCTTCGCCTTGTCGAGCTTCGATCCCGGTGATTCTCCCACGACCACGTAGTCGGTCTTCTTCGAAACCGCGCTCACGACCTTCGCCCCGGCGGCGGCGAGCCGCTCCCCCGCTTCCTCGCGGCTGATCCCGGGCAGAACGCCCGTGAGGACGACGGTGCGTCCCGCGAGCGCCCCCGTGTCGCGCCGGACCCGGCGCTCGCCGTCGAAGCGTACGCCATGGCGGCGCAGCCGCTCGAGGAGCTCGCGGTGACGGGGGTGCGCGAACCAGGCATGCACCGCCGCCGCCGTGTTGGGACCGACGTCCTCGACCGCCTGGAGCTCCTCCTCGGTGGCGGCCGCGAGCGCGTCGATCGAGCCGAAGTGCTCGATGAACGTCTTCGCCGCCTTCTCGCCGACCTGCCGCACGCCGAGGCCGTACAGGAGCCGCGACGCGTCGTTGCCTTTGGAGCCTTCGATCTCCGCGACGAGGTTGGCCGCCGACTTCTCGCCCCAGCGCTCGAGGGTCGCGAGATCCGCCGCCTTCAGGTCGTAGATCGAGGCGACGTCGGAGAGCAGGCCCGCGGTCACGAGCTGGTCGGCGAGCTTCTCGCCGAGACCTTCGATGTTCATCGCCCGCCGGCCGCAGAAGTGGGTCAGGGCCTCGCGCACGACGGCGGGACACGCCGGGTTGACGCAGCGGATCGCGACCTCGCCTTCCTCCCGGACGACGGGGTCGTGGCAGACCGGGCAGCGTTCGGGCATCCGGAACGGCGGGGCGTCCGCCGGCCGCTTCTCGAGGACCACGCGAACGACCTTCGGGATGATGTCGCCGCCCTTCTCGACGACGATCGTGTCGCCGACGCGGACGTCCTTGCGCGAGAGGTCCTCGTAGTTGTGGAGGGTCGCGCGCCTGACCGTCGTGCCGGCGAGCGGGACCGGGTCGAACCAGGCCGCCGGGGTCAGGACGCCGGTCCGGCCGACGTTGACGACGATCTCCCGGACGACCGTCGTCGCTTCCTCGGCCGGGTACTTGTAGGCGAGCGCCCAGCGCGGGGACTTGGCCGTCGCCCCGAGCGAATCCTGGGTCGCGCGGTCGTCGACTTTGACGACGACGCCGTCGGTCTCGAACTCGAGCTCGTGGCGCTTCTCCCGCCATTCGTCGACGAACGCGCGGACCTCGTCGAACGTCGCGCAGCGCCGCCAGTGAGGATTGACCGGAAACCCGAGGGCCCGGAGCCGCTCGAGCGCCTCGCCCTGGCTCGCCGGAGGGGTGGCTGACTCGACGACCCCGTAGAGCCAGGCGTCGAGCCGCCGCCGCGCGGTCTCGCGCGAGTCGAGCAGGCGCAGCGTCCCGGCCGCGGCGTTGCGCGGGTTGGCGAAGAGCGGCTCGCCCTCGGCCTCGCGGCCGGCGTTGACCTTCTCGAACGCCTTCTTCGAGTAATAGACCTCGCCGCGCACCTCGAGCGGACTCGTCTCGGAGATCGCCAGCGGGATCGTGCGGATCGTCCGCACGTTGGCGGTCACGTCGTCGCCACGGGTCCCGTCGCCGCGCGTCGCGCCGCGCACGAGACGGCCGCCCTCGTAGCGCAGGGAAAGCGAGAGGCCGTCGATCTTCAGCTCCGCGACGAAACCCGCCGGCGGCCGGCCCAGGACGCGCTCGGCGCGCGCGAGCCAGGCTTCGGCCTCGTCCCACGAGTAGGCGTTCTCGAGCGACAGCATCGGCCGCGCGTGCACGACCGAGTCGAAGGCCTCGACCGGCGCGCCGCCCACCCGCCGCGACGGCGAGTCCTCGGTCGCGAGCTCCGGGTGCTCGGTCTCGAGCGCGACGAGCTCGCGCATCAGGGCGTCGAACTGGGCGTCGGTGATCTCGGGCCGCCCCTCCACGTGGTACAGGCGCTCGTGCCGGCGGATCTGCTCGCGGAGCGCGTCGACCCGCCGCCGCGCGGCCTCCGGAACGCTCTCGGCGGACATGGGCCGCCATGCTACAGTCACCGCAATGTCCGCGGCAAAAGTGCGAGCGCTCGCCCTCGCGCTCTGGGCCGGCGCGGCGGCCACCCCGCTTTTCCCGCAGGCTTTTCCGAGCCCGATCGCGTCCTACCAGATCACCTGCCGGCTCGATGCCGACAAGAAGACGCTCGACGCGAACGAGGTTCTGACCTGGAAGAACACGACTTCGAAGCCCGCGCCGACGCTGCGCTTCCATCTGTACCTGAACGCCTTCCGCAACACGCTCTCGACGTTCTGGCGGGAATCCCGCGGCGAAGGCCGCGACGGCCGGATTCCCGACTCGTGGGGCTCGATCGAGGTCACGCGGATGACCGGGCCGGACGGAACCGACCTGCTCCCCGCCATGAAGTTCATCGCGCCCGACGACGGCAACCCCGACGACCGCACGGTCGCCGAGGTGATCCTGCCGCGGCCCGTCGCGCCCGGCGAAACGCTCTCGATCGCGCTCGACTTCGCCGCGCGCCTGCCCCGCGTCGCCGTCCGGACGGGCTACAAGGACGACTTCTTCATGGTCGTCCAGTGGTTCCCGAAAGTCGGCGTCCTCGAGGAGTCGGGCTGGAACTGCCACCAGTTCCACGCCTTCAGCGAGTTTTTCTCGGACTTCGGCAATTACGACGTCTCGATCGACGTGCCGGTCCGCTACAAAGGGAAGGTCGGCGCGACGGGCCAGCGCGTCGACGAGCGCGAGACCTCGGCGGGGCGCGTGCTCTACCGCTTCAAGCAGGACGGGGTGCACGACTTCGCCTGGACGGCCGATCCGAGCTACCTCGTCCTGGAGGACACGTTCCGCGAAGCGGGTCTCGGCGACGTGCGCCTGTTTCTCTACCTCCAGCCGGAGCACGCCAGCCAGGCGCCGCGCTATTTCGGCGCCGCCAAGGCGGCCCTGGGAGGTTACGGACGCGTGCTCGGCGGCTATCCCTACCCGACGCTTTCGATCGTGGACCCGCCGTGGGGCGCCCACGCCGCCGGCGGCATGGAGTACCCGACGCTCATCACGGGCGGCGCCAACTGGAGCGATCCGAAGGCGATCCTGCGCCCCGAGGGCGTCACGGTCCACGAGGCCGGCCACCAGTTCTTCTACGGCCTTCTCGCCTCCAACGAGTTCGAGGAGGCCTGGCTCGACGAGGGCTTCAACACCTACATGACCGACCGCGTCCTGCGGGCGACCTACGGCGTCAACCACGTCGACCTCGACGTCTTCGGCCTCCACTTCCCGCTCGGCATCGAGATCCACTACCCGCTCGACGTCAACCGCCGCTACTTCGAGCGCGCGGACTGGGACGTGCTCGCTTCGGAGAGCTGGCGCTTCCGAAGCCGCTCGTCCTACGGAGCGCTCGTCTACTCGAAGACCGCCCTCACGCTCGCGACGCTCGAGCGCCTGCTCGGCACGCCGGCGATGGACAAGGCCCTGCACCTCTACGCCGAGCGCTGGCGCTTCCGGCACCCCAGGACGAAAGACTTCATCGCGGCGGTCAACGACTCGACCGGCGCGGACTGGACCTGGTTCTTCGACCGCACGTTCTTCTCCTCCGGCATCGTCGACTACGCCGTCGCCGAGGCCGAGACGAAGCCGGCGCGGCCGCCGCGCGGACTCTTCGACGTGGACGGCAAGCTCGCCGACGGCCCGCCGGCGTCGCTGGCGAGAGTCCGCGGCTACGACAGCGTCGCCACCGTCATCCGGCGCGGCGACGTCGCCATGCCGGTCGACGTCGTCCTGACGTTCGAGAACGGCCACGTGTACCGCTCGCACTGGGACGGCGAGGCGCGGTGGAAGCGCTTCCGCGTGTCCCAGGGACCGAAGCTCCTCGAGGTCGTCGTCGACCCGGACGAGAAGATCCTCCTCGACGCCGACCGGACGAACAACGGCTGCCGGCCCGAGCCGGACCTGCAGGCGGCCACGCGCTGGACCGCGCGCGCCGTCTTCTGGGTGCAGAACATGATCGACTTCATGACGGTGCCCTGGTGAGCCCCGGGAGCGGCGGCACGCCGAAGGCGCTCGTCTGCTTCTTGCGGGGCCTCGGCCGGTCCCTCTCGAAGCCGTACCTCGCCGTCGCCCTCTGGCTCATCCAGCTCATGCTCGCCTCGGCGCTCATCCTGCCGATCGGCAACACGATGCACGCGATGCTCGACCGCTCGCCCTCCGGCGAAAAGATGGTCGCGGTCCCCGACTACGGCTGGTGGGAGACCGCGCGGCGCACGCACCCCGACGTCCTCGGCAACTTCCCCGAGATCGCGACGGGCCTGCTCTCCCCCGACGGGATCCGCTGGTCCGAGTTGCCGGGCATGCGGGGCGTCGGCGCCACGGCGTTCTCGCTGGCGTTGCTCGCGATCGTGCTTCACGCGTTTTCGCTCGGCGGCGTGCTCGGCACGCTGAAGGAGCCGTCGGCCTCCCTCGTGACGTTCGGCCGGGAAGGAATGCGGTACATGCCCGCCTTCCTGGTGTTCACCTTCGCGGCGTGGGGCGCCGCGTTCGCGGCCTACCAGTGGATCTACGTGAACTCGGGCGAAGCCCTCAAGTCGCGCGTCCGCGAGCTCCACACCGAACAGGCGGCTCTGGCGGTGACCGGCCTGCGCCTGCTCGCGACACTCCTGGCGCTCGCGGCGATCAAGCTCCTCGCCGACGCCGTCCGCACGGTCTGGGTCGCACGCCCGGACCTGCCGCCCGTCTCGCGCTTCCTCTTCGGAATCGGCGGCGCCGTCGCGCGCCCGGTCCGACTCCTCGGGATCATGGGCTACTACGCGGTCACGACGGCGGCGCTCTACGTGATCTGGCTCGTGCTCGATCCGTCGGCCGGCGGCGAGGCCCGGTTCGCCCTCGTGCCGCTGATCCTGACGCAGCAGGTTTTCGTCTTCGTGCGGCTGCTCCTGAAGATCGGCTACTACGCCGGCGTCTCCGAGGCGCTGACGCGCGCGCCGTCGCCCGAGTACTCGTACGTCGCCGGCTCCACGGAGCTCCGCGAGACCGGCGAGGCGGGCGAGGCTGCGGCGGCCGACGCCGCGACTTCCTGAGCGCGCCCGTGGGCGACGCCGCCGGCCGGTCCGCCGCGTTTCGCCGCCTCCACGAGTCCGGCTGTTTCGTCCTGCCGAATCCGTGGGACGTCGGCAGCGCGAGGCTCCTCGAGAGCCTGGGCTTCGCCGCGCTCGCGACGACGAGCTCGGGCCTGGCCTGGTCGCTCGGCCGTCCGGACAACCGGGTGACGCTCGCGCAGGCGCTCGAGCACTTCGAGGCGATTGCCGGGAGCGTGGCAATTCCGGTCAACGCCGATTTCGAGGGCGGCTTCGCCGTCGCCCCCGAGGACGTCGCCGAGAACGTCCGACGTGCGGCCGCCACGGGAATCGCCGGCCTCTCGGTCGAGGACTCGACCGGCGACGCGGCGAGCCCCCTGCACGACTTCGCCCTCTCGGTCGAAAGGGTGCGGGCCGCGCGGCGGGCCCTCGACGCCGGCGCGCCGGGGATCGTCCTGACGGCGCGCTCCGAAGGGTTCATCGTCGGACGCCCGGACCT
Organism: Thermoanaerobaculia bacterium; assembly: GCA_035500755.1. GTDB lineage: Bacteria > Acidobacteriota > Thermoanaerobaculia > UBA5066 > Gp7-AA6 > DAHUXD01. Next base: position 19,644 of record DATJXB010000087.1, read on the forward strand.
CACCGAGACGATCCGCCGGCTGACGGCGTACGCCGACGCCGGCGCCGACTGCCTCTACGCGCCCGGCCTGCGCGACCTCGGCGACGTCCGGGCCGTCGTCGGCGCCGTGGCGCCGCGGCCGGTCAACGTCCTCGCGGGCGATTTCGCGACCGTCGCGCAGCTCGCCGCGGCGGGCGTGCGCCGCGTCAGCGTCGGCGGGGCGCTCGCGCGCGCGGCGTGGACCGGCTTTCTCGCGGCCGCACGCGAACTCGCGGACAGAGGCACGTTCGGCGGCCTCTCGGGAATCGTGTCGACCTCCGCCATGAACGCGGCGTTTTCGGGCGGCCGACCTACTGGCGCCCTTCGCGGATGAAGCCGCGCTCGACCAGGCGCAGCGCCCCGTCGAATCGCACCCGGTAGACGAACGGCTGGCGGCGAAGGCCCTCCTCGCCGCCGCGCTCCCACGGCCCCGTGAACCACGGCAGGAAGCGAAGGTCCTGCACGACGACCTCGGCGCCGCCGTCGCCGGTCGGCGTCACGGTCTCGAGCGGAAAGCGCGCGAACGCCAGGTAGACCTCGATGTCCGGGAGGGCGCGCGCGGCCTCGAGCACGGCCGAATCCGCGGGTCGCTCGAACCGCTTCACCGTCGCCCGGTCGGGCGGCGGATAGGAGGCGCGCAGACTCGAAACCACCTCGCTCCACTTCTTCGGCATGCGGGGCGCGCCGCCGTCGCGGGCGAATGGCCCCACGTCGAAGAACGCCACGTCCACCGACCCCGGCCGCTCCGTCAGGCCGAGCCAGCGAAAGGGCGACAGGAACTGCGGGAGCACCGCGGCCCGCGCGCCGGGCGGCGGCGCATCGAGCCGCTTCCACGCCTCCAGGGCGCGGGCGTGCATCGCGGCGCAGAAACCGATGTAGGCGGCGAGCACGGCCGAGCCGGCGGCGGCGATCGCGCGTCCCCGGTCGCGATAGATCAGGGAAAGCACGAGCGCGGCGAGCACGACGCCCGTGAACCACGGATCGAGGATGAAGACCCAGTCGAGCGAGTGCCGCACCCGCGAGAACGGTGTCCAGAACATCGTCCCGAAGCTCGTGATCCAGTCGAAGACGATGTGCGACGTCACGCCGACCGCCGCGAAGAGCCACAGGGTGGTCAGCCGCGCCCGTTTCGCGAAGACTTTCGCCACCAGGGCGACGGCGAGCGAGAGAACCGGCATGACGAGGAACGAGTGCGTCCAGCCGCGATGCTCCTTCAGGTAGTCGAGGCGCGAGCCGATGTAGAGAAAGTCGAGATCCGGGAGCATCGCGGCCGCCGCGCCGACGAGCATCGCGGCCCGCGCGCCGGGACGATTCGTCAGGGACCGCCCGAGGACGGAGCCCGCGATCCCGTGCGTGAGCGTGTCCATGCGGAGCCGGATGATACATTTGCCGTCGAGCTTTCAGCCTTGGGCTGTCGGCTCTCAGCGGATGGCGGACACCTCACTGCGCGGAAAAGTCGTCCTGGTGACCGGCGCGTCCTCCGGGCTCGGCCGGGCGTTCGCGATCGCTCTGGCGCGGGAGGGCGCGAAGATCTTTCTCGCGGCCCGTCGCGAGGAGAAGCTGCGCGAAGTCGTCGAGGAGATCACGCGCGCCGGCGGCGAGGCCGCGTACCACGTCGTCGACGTCCGCGTCGTCCCGGCCCTCTACGACCTCGTCGACGTCGCGCTCGCCCGGTTCCGCCGTCTCGACGTCCTCGTCAACAACGCCGGCGTCGGCTACCGATCGCCGCTCCTCGAGACGCGGCGCTCCGAGATCGCCGAGATGCTCGAGACCGACCTGGCCGCCGCGATCTACCTGACGCAGGCGAGCCTGCACGCGCTGCTGAAGTCGGCGCCTTCGGACATCGTCAACGTCTCCTCCATCGCCGGCCTCGAAGGCTTCGCCGAGGGCACCGTCTACGGCGCCGCGAAGTCCGGGCTCGTCGGTTTCACCCGGGCGCTCGCGCAGGAGCTGAAGCCCGCCAACATCCGCGTCACCGCCCTCTGCTCCGGTTCGATCGAGACGGAGTTCTTCGAGCGCTTCCGGCCGACGCTCGAGCGGCCGCAGATGCTGCGCCTCGACGACGCCGTCCGCGCGCTCCTCTACGTCCTGACCTCGCCGCCCAACGTGATCCACGGCGAGATCGTGTTGCGCCCGCGCGTGGTGTGAGCCCGCAGGCTCGACACGCGACGAGGAAAGCGGGCACCAGGAGTCGGACCCCGGCGCGGGTCTGACCCCGCTATACTTTGGGACGGCCATGCCCTCGATCCTGCTCGTCGACGACAGCGGGCTCTTCCGCGGCGCCGCCGAAGAAGTCCTCCGGCGCACCGGGTGCGACACGCTGACCGCGTCCAACGGCACCGAGGCCCTGGACATCGCGCGCCGCGAGCGACCCCAGATGATCGTCGTCAAGACCGGCCTCACGCCGATGACGGGCCTCGACCTCTGCCGCGTGCTCAAGGCGGACCCGGAGTTTGCCCGGACGCCCATCGCGCTCGTCGCGCTGCCGGACGCCGAGGACGCCGCGCGCCGCGCCGGCGCGGACGCCGTGCTCAGGCTCCCCCTCGACCCCGAGGCCTTCTTCGCCGTCATCCGGCGCTTCCTCCAGGTCGTGCCGCGCGAGGAGGCACGCGCGGCGGTCGAGTGGTCGATCACCTTCTGGCGCGACGGCCTGCAGCACGTCGGCACCATCCGGGACCTGTCGCGGGGCGGCTTCTTCGTCCGGACGCCCGTGCGACAGCCCGTCGGCGCGCGTCTCGACGTGTCCTTCGACGTGCCGGTCGAACGCGGCGTCAGGACGATCGTCGCCGAAGCGATCGTCGTCCGCCTCGGCCGCGAGAACGACCCCGGCCTCGGCTGCCGCTTCTTCCAGCTCTCCGCGGCCTCGCGCCAGAACCTGGAGGAGTGCCTGCGGATTCTCGCCCTCGGCGACGTTCCGGTCTGAGGAGCGGGGCCGCGGCGCGGCCTAGCGCGCGGACAGGTCGACGAGCTCGATCCCCGCGTCTTTCGCGACCGTGATCGACCTCTCGTCGCGGTAGAACTCCCCGAAATACACCCGGACGAGCCCGGAGTTGGCGATCAGCTTGAAGCACGGCCAGCACGGGCTCGCCGTCGTGTAGATCTCGGCGCCGTGGATCGCGACGCCGTTTTTCGCCGCCTGGATGATCGCGTTGGCTTCCGCGTGCACGGTCGCCACACAGTGGCCGTCCTCCATCAGGCAGCCGACGTCGGAGCAGTGCGGCAGACCCCGAATCGAGCCGTTGTAGCCGGTCGAAAGGATCGTGCGGTCGCGCACGATGACGGCGCCGACATGCTTGCGCGGACAGGTCGAGCGCGTCGCGACCTGCCGCGCGATGTTCATGAAGTAGGTGTGCCAGTCGACCCGCTGTTCCGTCATGGCGCGTGATTATGTCAAGGCTGTCAAGGCGCTCGGGCGGGGTGGACGGATCACGGCAGGCCGTTTCGGCCTATGTCAGAATCGGCGCGTGCCCCCTCGCCGGCGTGTCGTCGTCACGGGAATGGGTGCCGTTACGGCCCTCGGGCCGACGCTCGCCGAAACGTGGAAAGGGCTCCTCGACGCCGCGTGCGGCATCCGCCCGCTCTCGCTGTTCGACGCGTCGTCCTACCGGACGCAGACCGCCGCCGAAGTCCGCGAGATCCCGGACGGTTTCCTGACGCCTGCCGAGCGGCGGCGGATGTCGCGGGCCGACCGGATGGGGGTCGCGGCCGCCCGCGAGGCGATCGAGGGCGCGGGCCTGGACCTCTCGCGCGAAGACCCGACGCGGCTCGGCGTGATCCTCGGCGGCGGCACCTCGGGCCTGATCGACTCCGAAGCGTTCTTCGAGCTCTACCTGCGGGGCCGCAAGGCCCGCCCGTCCAAGGTCCTCAACCACCTCCCCGACTCGATCACGGACCGGATCGCCCAGCGGTTCGGCCTCGAGGGCTTGAAATCGACGATCACGACGGCCTGCTCGTCGTCGGCCAATGCCCTCGGGTACGCCTTCGACGCCATCGCGGCCGGCCTCGCCGACGTCGTCGTCACGGGCGGCTCGGACGTCCTCGCCCGGCTGACCTACGGCGGCTTCAACTCGCTGCGCTCGGTGGACCCCGACCCCTGCCGTCCGTTCGACCGCGAACGCAAGGGGCTCTCGATCGGCGAGGCGGCCGGGATCCTCGTCCTCGAGGAGGAGCGGCGCGCGCGGCGCCGCGGCGCGCCGATCGTCGCGGAGTTCCGCGGCTACGGCGTGACCTCCGACGCGTACCACATGACGGCCCCCGACCCGTCGGGTTCGGCCGGCGGGCGCACGATCGCCGCCGCGCTCGAGAACGCCGGCGTGTCGGCCGACTCGGTCGACTACGTCAACGCCCACGGCACGGCGACGCCGCAGAACGACTCGGCCGAGACCGCCGCGTTGAAGGCCGCGCTCGGCGAGCGCGCGCGCCAGATCCCGGTCTCGTCGATCAAGTCGATGATCGGGCACTGCCTGTGCGCCTCCGGCGCGATCGAGGCCGTGGCCACGGCCCTCACGGTCCGCGACGGGCGCGTGCCGCCGACGATCCACTACGAGACGCCGGACCCCGCGTGCGACCTCGACTACGTCCCCAACGAAGCCCGCGAGCACGACGTCCGCGTCGCCCTCTCGAATTCTTTCGCCTTCGGCGGCAACAGCTCGGTCGTGGTGCTCGCCCGCTACGGCGCGTAGCGCGAGTCGGCGAGCGAGCGTCGAAACGGCCGTGGAGCGCGCGGGCAGCAACGGGCACCGGGGCCGGGGCGTCGTCACGGGCAGCGGCGCCGTCTCCCCGCTCGGCCGCGGGGCGGCCGAGTTTTTCGCGCGCCTGACCGCGGGCGACACCGCGGTGCGGCCGCTGACGCCCGAGGAGCGCGGGGACCTGCAGGCGACCGAGGTCGCGTCCTTCCCCACGTTCTCTCCACAGCCCGAGATCCCGGCAATGAAAGCGCGCCGCCTCGATCGCGGCAGCCAGTTCGCCCTGATCGCCTGCATGCAGGCGGTCGCCGAGGCGGGCTACGACATCGGCGCCGACCCCGAGGCAATCGGCATCGCGATGGGAACGGGCTCGGCCGGCGCCGGGGCGCTGACGGAGTTCCTGCGCGTCCTCTTCCTCGAATCGCCCGAGGCCGCCCCGCCCTTCCACTTTCCGAACACCGTCGCCAACGCGCCGGCCTCGCAGGCGTCGATCGAGCTCAAGATCTACGGGCCCAACGTGACGATCACGCAGAAGGACCCGTCGGCGCTGAACGCGCTTCTCTTCTCCGCGCTCGCGCTGGCGTCGGGCCGCGCCCGGGCGATGCTCGCCGGCGCCGTCGACGAGTGGAACTTCTTCTATGCGATGGGGTTCGACCGGGTCGGCGCGCTGCGCGGCGAGCGCCGCGCCTCCGGCATCGTCCAGGGCGAGGGCGCTTTCGTCGTGCTCCTCGAAGAGGAGACGAGCGCCCGCGCTCGGGGCGCCACGCCTCTGGCGCGCCTGGCCGGGATCGCGACCGCCGGCGTCGCCTCGGAGCCCTACCGGTTCGCGCCGGACGCGTCGGCCATCGGCCGCGCGATCCGCGGCGCCCTCGACGACGCCTCGGTCTCCCCCGCCGACGTCGACCTGTGGCTGTCCTCGCGCGACGGCGTCGTCGAGATGGATCGCGCCGAAGCCGCCGTGATGCGAACGATTTTCGGCGAGGCTCTGCCTCGGGAGCTCGCGGTCAAGGACGTCATCGGCGAGATGGCCGCGGCCGGGGGCGCCCAGCTCGTCGCCGCTTCGCGCGCCCTCGCCGAGGGCCGCGCGCGCCGGGCCCTGGTGAACTCGTTCGGGGCGGGGGGGAACTTCCTCGCCGCGGTCCTGGAGGCCGCGTGACCGCGGCCCGGCGCCCGGCGCCGCCGCTCTCCGGCCACACGATCGACGTCCCGGTGCGCTTTGCCGAGTGCGACCCCTACGGGGTCGTCTGGCACGGGCACTACGTGCTCTACCTCGAGCACGCCCGCGAGGCGCTGACGGGCAAGTTCGGCTTCACGGCCGCGCGGGCCCTCGAGATGGGATACAAAGTGCCGATCACGCGCCTCGAGCTCGTCTACCGCGCGCCGGCGACTCCCGATCGCACCGTCCGCGTCACGGCGCGGCTGCGCGACCCCGCGGTCGCGCGCTTCGTGCTGGACTACGAGATCCGCGACGAGACCGGAACCCTTCTCGCCTCGGCCGTGACCGAGCAGGTCGTCCTGAACCGCGACAACGAGCTGCTCCTGACCTTCCCGTCCGGCCTGCGCGCCCTCTGCACCTCGATCCTCGAGTACCAGAAGAGCCTCGAGGGCGGCGCGGCGTGAAGGCCGAGAGCGCCGCGCTGGCATCGCCCCGCCGCCGGTCACTCCTGTTCCTGGCGCGCTTTCTCGGGCTGCTCGTCCTCTTCTACGCGGTCGTCGCGTGGAATCCGGTCAACGACACCGTCGTCGTGCCCTTCACGGCCGGCATCGCCCGCGTCTCGGCGGCCGTTCTGAACGTCTTCGGCGAGAAGGTCTCGGTCGCCGGCACGGAGATCCGCTCGGACAAGTTCGCGGTCCAGATCGAAAACGGCTGCAACGGAATCGAAGCCGCCCTGCTCTTCGCCTCGGCGGTCCTCGCCTTTCCCGCGCCCTGGCGCCGGCGCGTCCTCGGCCTCCTGGCCGGTTTCGCCGCGATCCAGGCGCTCAACCTCGTCCGCGTCGTTTCGCTCTTCTGGATCGGGGCCCATCGTCCGGCCCTCTTCTCGTCCTCCCACACGGTCCTCTGGCAGTCGGTGGTCGTGCTCGCGAGCGTGCTGCTGTTTCTCCTCTGGGCGGCGCGCTTCGCGAAGGAGGACGAGCGGCCCGACGCGAGGCATGGCGCGTAGGAAGGAGCGCGCTCCGGCCCCACGCCGGCGGAGCCGGCTCGACGCGCGCGCGGCGATTCGGCTCGGCATCGGCTTCGCCGCGGGCCTCGCGTTCTGGTTCGTCTTCTCGGCGCCCTACGAGAAGGCCGTGGCGGCGGCGGCCGGGACCCTGGTGCGGCTCCTCGAGCACCCGTCCGTCACGACGCTGTCGGCGTCGGGCGGCGAGTTTCTCGTGGACCGCTCCGACTTTCCGCCCGCGTCACCGCGGCCCGGCCTGCCCGCGGACGACCTCCACTTCAACTTCGTCCTGCTCGCGACGCTCTTCGCGCTCGCCCCCCGGCCGCTCGAGCCGCGCCGCTTCGGCCGCTTCTGGCTCGCGGCCGCGGGCCTCGCGGTCATCCACGTAATCGCCCTCGTCTTCCAGGTCCAGGCGCTGTATGCCACGCGGCTCGGACCGTGGAGCGAGGCGCACTACGGTCCCGTGGCGAGGAACTTCTGGGCGGCGGGGTTTCACTTCTACCAGATTGCCGGCCGCTTCGCGGCGCCGTTTGCGCTGTGGTGGGGACTCGGCCGCGATGCGGCCGGGAACGCGCCCGGAGGTTAGCCGCGGCGGCCGCGCTCGCGCCGGAGGTACCGGTAGTCGGGGACCTGGAACTCCTTGAGCTTGGCGATCAAGGATCCGCGCGAGATGTTGAGGATCTGAGCGCCGCGAGACTGGTTGCCTTCGACGCGGCGCATCGCCCGGTCGATGACCTCCCGCTCCACGGTCTCGACGATTTTCTTCAGGTCGTCCGTCGACCGGAGCACCGTCTCGGCGGGGCTCGACTCCGGCGCGGGCGCCGCGGCGGGCGGCGCCTCCGGGACCGCGCCGCTGACCGCGGGCGCGGCCTCCTCGGCGGTGCGTCCGAGCAACCCCGAGAAGGCGACCCCGGCCAGCTGCGCCAGCTCTTCGACGAAGAGCACGGCCCGCGCCGCCAGGCGCGGCGATTCGCGCACCAGGATGCCCGCGGATCCGGCGCCTTCCAGCGCCGGCTCGACGACGAGCGTCAGCACGCCGGTGACGCTTTCGGACCGGGCGAGGCGCGCGCCGGCGCGGATCTCCTGCACCATGCTCGGCGGCAGCGCCGGGTTCTCGCGAAACGTCGACGCCAGCGGCCGGAAGCCCGCGGCCGAGAACTCGCCGACGGCCCACTCGGACGGCGGCAGCTCGCGGTCGAGGAAGTCGGTCAGCTCGATCGCCA
>DATJXB010000088.1:0-34972 GCA_035500755.1 Thermoanaerobaculia bacterium
CTCCTCGTCAACCGCGAGGAGCTGATGGGCGATCAGGTCAACGGCCGCGCGTTCAACGCGGTCGCCTGGGTCACGACCGTGACCATGATCGCCCTCACCCTGCTCCTCGTCGCCAACGGGTTCGGGCTGAAGCTGGGGACGAGCTAGGGTCCCTGCTTGATGATGATCCGGCCGTCGGCGGGAGTTTTGTCGTCGAGTGTCTGGATGTATTCGTACGTGAACGTTCTTTCCTTGCCCGGGGGGAAGCTGTTGAAGATGTCGTTGAGCGCCTTGTTGATCCCATAGGAGAAGCAGGTCTCTCCTTCACACTGAATGACCTGATCCTCCCCGACTTTCCCGTTGACGAAGGGCGGCTGTCTTTGGGCATCCGGAGGATACTTGTCATGCGGGAATCGAATAGTGACCTTGTGCCCGCTCCCGAGGCTCCAGGGTTTCCAGTAAACGACGTCTTTGTTAGCGATCGAGATTGGCAGGCTCTCGGGTGTCGCTGTTTCGGCGGTCGGTCCGATGTAAACGACGTTAGCTCCCCCGAGGCCGCTGAACGATGCCGGCGGGCGCTCAGTGGCTTTCTCTTTCTGCGGCCAGACGAAGTGGCCCACAAGCACACCGACGATCAGGCCGACCAGGATGGAAACCCAACCGGGGGAGGAGGACCTATCTTCGCTCGCCATGACTCCCTCCTTGCCTAACCACCGGCCGCTTTCTGCGGCGCGGTGACGATCGCTCGGAAATCGGGGTTGTCGCGCAGGCGCGTGAACTCGGGCCGGAAGGTGAGGATCGACGGACAGTAACCGGCCGCGACGGCCTTGCTCAGGTAATCGAGGGCTTCAGAGTCGCGACCCGCGAGCGCGGCGACCGAGGCCGCGTCGGCGAAGACGTTCGGATCGGACTTCTCCAGCCGCAGGGCCTCGCGCATCGGCGCCTCGGCCTCCGCGGACCGTCCGGTAGCGGCGAGCCCCGTGGCGAGATACGAGAGGGCTTCGGGATCGGCCGCGTTCAGCTTGAGTTGCTCCCGAGCCAGCGCGATCGAGCGCTCGAGAGCCTTCTTCGCCTTTTCGGAGGCCCCGGGGATCTCCGCATAGGCGCTTCCGAGGTTTCCCCAGATCTTGTAGTCGTCGGGAGTGTCGGCGGCCGCGCGCTCGAGCGCGGTCACCGCGTCCGCCGCGCGTCCGGCCCAGAGCTGCGTCATGCCGAGGTTCGAGACGGCGCTCGCGTTCTTCGGGTCGATCTTCAGCGCGGTGCGGAACTCCTCGATGGCGGCGGGAAAGTCGCAGCGCATCGCTTCGGCGCCGCCGACGTTGCTCCGCGCCCACGAGCTGTCGGGGGCGGTCTGCGCCGCCCGGCGGAACAGCGCCGCCGCCTGGGTGTAGAGCCCGAGCCCATAGTAGTGAGAGGCGACCGAGTTGAAGACGGACCACGAGGGTTGAAGCTCCATCGCCTGCTTGAAGGCCGCCTCCGAAGTCGCCGGGTCGCCCGCGGCGGCGGCGGCGCGCCCGAGTCCGATCAGCGCGAAGACGTCGCCCGGCCTGGCCGCGAGGGCCCGGCGGTAGGCGTCGACGGCTTCCCGGGAGCGGCCGGTCACGCGGAGCGTGTCGCCAACGGTCACGTCCACCTCGGGCAGCGTCGGATCGAGAGCGCGCGCGGCGAAACCCGCGTCGACGGCCTTCTTGGCCCACGCGACGTCGCTCGTCAGCGAGTACATGGAGAGCTCGGCCCGCGCGAGCGCCGTGCGCACCAGCGCCGAGTTGGGCTTTTCCTCCGCGAGCTTCTCGAGGATGGCCAGAGCTTTCTGGACGCTTTCGAGCTTGTCGTATCGCTGCAGGAGGCCCAGGGCCTGGAGGTAGCGCTCCTGGAGCGCTGGCGTGTCGAGTCCGGAGGGCGTCGGCGTGCGCTGGAGGGCCGGTTTGAGCTCGAGAACCTCGACGATGTTGGCGGCGATGCGGTCCTGAAGGTCGAAGAGCTCCTTGCCGTCGAGAGCGCCGGCGGCGATCTGTGTTCCGGCCGCGTCGATCAGCCGGAAGGTGATGCGGAAGCTCTCGTGCTCGCGCTGGAGCGAGCCTTCGACCAGGGTGTTCGCCCCGAGACGGCGGGCGATGCTCGAGAGGCTCGTGTCGGTCGAGTCCTCCGGTCCGCTCGGCGCTCGCGGCGTGACGACCTGGAGCCCGTCGACGTTGGCGAGCTTGGCGCTCACCGTGTCGGCGAGGGCGACGCCCCAGAGGTCGCCGTCGGCGGTCGTCGTGAGGTTTCGGAAGGGCAGGACCGCGAGCTGGCGCACGGCGGGCGTCGGCGTCGGCTCCGCGCCGTGACGCGCCGGCTTCGGCTTCAAGACGAGATAGGCGCCGAAGGCGACGGCGATACCGGCCGCGACGGCCGCCGCGAGGCTCCAGCCGCCGGCGGTCCGCGCCGGCGCGAGGGCGCCTGATCCGGAGATGCCCGCGAGCGCCGCCTCGATTTCGAGACGCGCGTCTCCGGCGTCGCGCAGGCGCCGCCCCGGGTCCTTCTCGAGGCACAGGCGCAAGAGCTCGCGGATCCGCTCGGGCGTGCGCGGGGGCAGGCTCGCCCAGTCGGGCTCGAGATGGAGGATGGCGCCGACGGCGTCGGGCACGGTCTCGCCGGTGAAGGCGCGCTTGCCCGACAGCGACTCGAAGAGGATGCAGCCGAACGCCCAGATGTCCGTTCGCCGGTCGGTCTCCTTGCCGCGCGCCTGCTCGGGGCTCATGAACTCGGGCGTGCCGACGATTTCGCCCGGGCGCGAGTCCGACATCACGAGGGTGGGCGAGCGGGACATGTCGCCGGCGAAGGGGAGCTCCATCGCCTTCGCGAGGCCGAAGTCGAGAACCTTCACCTTGCCCTCGGGCGTGATCTTGATGTTGGCCGGTTTCAGGTCGCGGTGGATGACGCCCTTCTCGTGGGCGACCTCGAGCGCCTCGGCGACCTGCGACGCCGCGCGCAGCGCGTCCGTCACCGCGAGCGGTCCGGTGGACAGGCGCTGCGCCAGCGTCTCGCCTTCGACGAGCTCCATGACGATGTAGCGCGTCGCGCCGTCTTCTTCGGCGCCGTAGATCGCCGCGATCGTCGGGTGGTTGACCGCGGCGAGCATGCGCGCTTCGCGCTCGAACCGCGTGACGCGCGACGGGTCGCTCGCGAACTCCGACGGGAGCACCTTGATCGCGACCGCGCGGCCGAGCTTGCGATCCGTCGCTCGGTAGACTTCGCCCATCCCGCCGACGCCCAGGAGGTCGACGATCTCGTAGGTCCCGAGGCGCGCGCCGGGCTGAAGGGTCATCGAGGGGCCTGGCGCATTCTATTTCGACTCCGGGCTGATCTTAGAATGCACAGATGAGGGCGCGCGCGGGACGCGGGGCTTTGGCGGTGTGTTTTCTCGCGCTCGCGCTGCCCGTGCGGGCGGCCGAATCCGGGCTTCCCGAGCTGATCGAGCGCTTCGACCACCTCGAGGTCGGCGACGCGGTCGAAGTGGCCGGACAGACGCTGGCGGCGGGCCGGTTCACGGGCCGACTCGCGTCCGGGCGGGCCGCTCCGGTGCGCGCCGGCGCCGCCGTCGTCGGCCTCTTCTTCGTCGGCCAGGGCGCGTTCGAGTACCTGTCGGCCGATCCGGTCGAGGCGCCGGTGGTGCTCTTCGACGCCCGAAAGGGGTCGAACCTGAAAGCCAGGAAAACGGCCGAAGGCGTCGTCCTCCAGGATTCGTTCCGACGCCTCCTGTGGATCGCGCGGGGAACGCCGGTGCCCGAGCTGCGGGGCGCCCCGGCGCCGCCGTTGGTGGATGAGTTCCGCAAGGAGCGGGCGAAGTTCGGGCGCCTCCATGCCGCGCCGCTTTCCCACGACTTCGCGCTGCAGCGGCTCAACGCGCCGGCGGCGCCGCTCGTCTGGGCGGAGATGGACGGCGGGAAGGAAGACCTCGTCTACGAGCTCGACCGCGTGGACCACCCCTCCGAGGCCCTGCTGCTCCTCCACGCGAGCGAGTCGCGAGATCCGGAGCTGCGCAAGTTTCTCTGGCCGGTCGCCCTTTCGCATCAGCCGATCGACCGGGACGCGCGGGATCCCGCGCCGCCGCGGTTCCTGCTCACGGCGGTGGACGTCGACCTGACGGCGACGGCCGGCAATGACGCGACGATGACCGTCGAGGAGACGGTCGTGCCGGCCGGCGCGCCGCTGCGGGCGCTCCGATTCGACCTGGTCGACGTCTGGTACGCGCAGGCGGGCTCGAATCTGGCGACGCGCTCCGAGAAAGTCCGCGCCGTGACCGACGGCGCGGGGCGCTCGCTCGCGTTCGACCACCGCGGGGACGAGATCGTCGTGGCGCTCGCCGAAGAGGCGCCGGCGGGGCAACCGGTGCGGCTCCGCTTCCAGATCGAAGGCGACTTCCTGATCCGGCCCGGCGGCGACAACTACTGGGAGCTCGGCGTCACGTCCTGGTTTCCGCAGCCGTACCTCGGCGAGCAGGCGTACACGTTCCACGCCGTCGTTCGCGTGCCGCCGCCCTTCGTCGCGTTCGCGTCGGGAAAGACCCTGCGGCGCGCGACCGAGGACGGCAGGAACGTCGTCGAGACGCGCGTCGAGAACCCGATCCAGTGCGCGGTGATTCTCGCCGGCCGGTACGAGGTCCACGAGGAGTCGCGCGACGGGGTGACGATCCGCGTGGCCACCTACGCGCTCGAGAACGAGTCGTCGATGAAGAAGTTGACGGGCGTGGCCGCCGAGATCATCGCGTTCTACCGGGGGTTCCTCGGGCCGTTTCCGTTCGACGACTTCGACGTGATCGAGATCAACGACGTCGGCTACGGCCAGGCGCCGCCCGGCATCCTCTTCATCACCCAGGAGGCCTTCGACCCGCTCGTCGGCGACATGACGCTGCTCTCCGCGCGCGGGATCCTGCGCACCTTCGCCCACGAGATCGCGCATCAGTACTGGGGGATCGCCGTGCGGATCCCCGGTTACTCGGAGCAGTGGATCGCGGAGTCGTTCGCCGAATACTGCGCGGCGCTCTTTCTCAAGGCGCGCCGCGGCGCCGCGGTGGCCGACGCGCTCGCGAGCCAGTGGAAGCGTGCCGCGTCCTATGCGGGCGACGCGGCGCCGATCCCGATGGCGAGCCGCGTCTACGTCGCCAACGACGCCGTCCAGAGATCCCAGATCCGGCAGGGGCTGCTGTACGGCAAGGGACCGCTCGTGCTCGACGCCGTGCGCCGGGACGTCGGCGACGAGGGGTTTCTCGAGGCGCTTCGCGCGTTTCAGGCGTCCCGTGCCTGGAAGTTCGGTTCGACGCGCGCGTTCGCGGACCTGCTCGGCGAGCGGACCCGCCGGGACTGGATGCCCTTCTTCGATCGCTATTACTGGGGCGTGGAGATGCCGAAGTAAACCTTCGGCCCCCGAGGGTCGTCTCCGCTAGTGGAGGTGACTCATGGGACTCAAACGCGTCGGTGGCATCCTGGCGGGCGCGGTCCTGGCGGTGCTCGTCGCGGCGCCGTCTTCGGCTCAGCCGGGCGGCAAGATCAAGAAACGGGCCGAGAACCAGCAGGACCGGATCGCTCAGGGCGTCAAGAGCGGCCAGCTGACGGCCGGCGAAACGGCTCGCCTCGAGAAGAAGGAATCGAGTCTGAACCACGAAGTGCGCGACATGCGCGCGCTCGACGGCGGCAAGCTCACGGCCCAGGACAAGGCCACGGTCAACCAGCAGCAGAACAAGCTGTCGAACCAGATCTACGACCAGAAGCACGACGCGCAGACCCAGGCCCCGGCCCCGCCACAGTAAGACTGACTCGGTGTGCCCTTCGTGGGGCGCTCTCCGCTGGAGCGCCCCACTTCCTTCTTAGGATCTGCTGTTCACTTCGCTCGCCGCGCGATTTCGACGGGCGGAGGCTTCTTGACCCTGGGCTGTTCCCCTCGCGGCCGCCCGCTCCCTCCGCTCGCGTCGAGCGAGCACTCAAATCGTTTTGCGAGAGGAGGGACTCGTTGCCGGCCGCTCGCTTCGCGAGACGCGACCTTCGGTCGCGGCCGGCCCTCCTCGTCGGTGGGGGCTTCGCCCCCACACCCCCTGAGGGTTCTCGTCCTCTCCTCTCGCACCGGCGCGTGGCGGCAGGTCGAGCTCGGCGGATGGTGCGAGAGGAGGGACTCGAACCCTCAAGGGCTTTCGCCCACGGGATCCTAAGTCCCGCGCGTCTGCCAGTTCCGCCACTCTCGCGTGCGAAAAATGATACTCCGCCGGTGATCTCGTGCGCGTCGGCACGCGTGTTCTGGCATGGGCTTGGCATGCTGTAATGCCCGCGTGTTGACGCTCGTTCCGCTCCTGCTCGCCGTCACGAGCGCTTCCGTGGGAGGCGCCCGAATCGACCCGCGTCTGTTCGCGGACAAGGCCGCGGGCGAGAAGGCGTCGTTTCTGGTGGTGCTGCGCGAGCCCGCCGATCTTTCCGCCGCGGCCACGATTTCCGGACGCGCCGAGCGGCGGCGCGCGGTCTACGACGCGTTGAAGTCCCGGGCCGACGCGGCGCAGGCTCCGCTGCGGCGCCGCCTCGAGGAAGCCGGTGTCCGCTTCCGGCCGCACTGGCTCGTGAATCTCGTCGAGGTGGAGGGCGACGCCGGTCTCGCGGCGGAGCTCGCCGCGCGCGCCGCCGTCGCCGCGATCGCGGGCAACCGCGCGGCGCGTCCTTCGAGCCCGCCGCCGCCGCCGCCGCGCCTCACGCCCCGGGTCTCGGCCGACGGTGATCCGGCCGAGCCGAACATCGAGAAGATCCGCGCGCCCGAGCTGTGGAGCATGGGCTTCTACGGGCAGGGCGTCGTCGTGGGCGTCGCCGACACCGGTTTCCAGTGGGACCATCCCGCCCTGGTCGGCGCATACCGAGGCGCCGCGGGAAACCACGCCTACGCCTGGCACGACGCGGTCCACGACGCGGGCGTGGGCAACCCTTGCGGCTCCGACAGTCCGGTCCCGTGCGACGACGAAGGCCACGGGACCGGGACCGCGGGTCTCGCCGTCGGCAACGGCGGTCCCGGCAACCACATCGGCGCGGCGCCGGGCGCCACCCTCATCGGCTGCCGGAACATGGACCTCGGCGAGGGCACGCCCGAACGCTACGTCGAGTGCTTCGAGTGGCTGGTCGCGCCGACCGACGCCTCGGACGAAAATCCCCGGCCCGATCTTGGCGCCGACGTCATCAACAACTCGTGGACGTGTCCCCCGAGTGAAGGCTGCACCGATCCCGAGGTGCTGCGCGCGGCGGTCGAAGCCGTGCGCGCGGCCGGCGTCGCCGTCGTCTTCGCGGCGGGCAACGACGGCACCATCGCGGGCGGCGACCCGGTCTGCTTCACCGTCAACGAGGCCCCCGCGATCTACGCGTCGGCGCTCACCGTGGGCGCGACGTGGCTCGACGACACGATGGCGTCGTTCTCGAGCGTGGGGCCCGTGGCGGCCGACGGCTCGAACCGCATCAAACCCGATCTGACCGCGCCCGGCGTGTCGCTCCGCACCGCGGCTCTCGGGAGCCGCTACTCGGCGGCGTTCAGCGGCACCTCGGGAGCCGCGCCCCAGGTCGCCGGCGCGGTGGCGCTTCTGTGGTCGGCCATGCCCGAGCTCGCCGGCGACGTCGACCGCACCGAACACGCGCTCGAGCTCGGCGCCGTGCCGCTGCGCATGAGCCTCGTCTGCGGCGGCTTCTCGGGCGACGACGTGCCGAATCCGTTTTACGGGTGGGGTCGCCTGGACGTCCTGGGCGCGTACCAGGTCGGTCCTCCCGTGCGCGACCTGCCCTCGCCTCCGCCCGACCACCCGGCGCCGCGCGCCGTCGCACCGCGGCCCTAGCCCGACAGGCAGGCCGCCTCCTTTTCGAGGGCCGCCGCGGCGATCGCTCCCCGCGCGACCGAGGTTCGCGAGCTCGGGCGAGCGAACCGAATTGCGGGGCGGGAGCCGGAGCGAGCGCAGATTCCGAGCGAGCGGAGGCGACGGTTATAAGATCCGCCGTCTATGGTCGTACTGGCAGTCAAGGACGAATCCTCCACGCGCGCCACACTCGAGATCGAGATCCCGGCCGAGGACGTGCAGAAGGCGTTTGACGCCGTCACCCGCTCGTACACGAAGCGGGCGGCGATCCCGGGGTTCCGGAAGGGGAAAGCGCCCGAGTCGGTCGTCTCGAAGCGATTTGCCGACGAGATCCGGGGCGACGTTCTCGAGGCGGTGCTCCCCGACGCGCTCGCCACGGCGATCGAGGAGCGCCAGCTCGCCGTGCTCGGCCGTCCCCACATCGAAGACCTGAAGTGGGATCCGCCCGGGGCGATCCGTTTCGCCGCGAGGCTCGACCTGAAACCCGCGGTCGACCCCGGGGACTACAAGGGCGTTCCGGTGACGGACGTCGACGTCGAGCCGACCGACGAGGAAGTCTCGAAGGTGCTCGATCGGATCCGGGACGGACACGCCGAGTTCCACCCGGTGGAGGGCAGGGCGGCCGCGCCGGGCGACTTCGCCGTGGCCGACATCGCCGGGTCGTTCGTCGAGATCCTGGCACCCGGCCAGAATCCGCGCACGTTTCGCGACGAGAAGATCACGCTCGAGGTCGGCCACGCCGACTCCATGCCCGAGGTCAACGAGGCGCTGCGCGGCGCCGCGCCGGGCGAGACGCGGCGGTTCCGCAAGACGTTCGCCGACGACTTCCCGAACGAGGAGTTCAAGGGCAAGACGGTCGACTACGAGGTCACGCTCGCGGCCCTCAAGGAGAAGAAGCTCCCGGCGCTCGACGACGAGTTCGCGAAGGCGGTCTCGGAGGGCGACACCGTCGAGACCCTGCGCGAGAAGATCCGGACGCGGCTGCGCCGCGAGAAGGAGGTCGACCGCCGCCGGCGCTTCCGCCGGTCGATTCTCGACGCGCTCGTCTCGCGCCGCGAGATCCCGGCGCCCGAGGTTCTGGTCGAGAGCGAGACGGTGGCGGCGCTGCGCGACTACGCGCGCTATCTGGCCCAGAGCGGGGTGGACCCGGAGAAAGAAGACTGGGAGAAGCTCCGCGACGAGGCGCGGCCGGGCGCCGAGCGCCGGGTCCGCGAGTACCTGTTGCTCGACGCGGTCGCCGAGCGCGAGGGCATCCAGATCTCGGACACGGAGCTCGAAGCCGAGTTCAAGCGCGCCGCCGCGGAGCGGGGTGTGGAACCGGCGGCCCTGCGCGAACAGATGACCAAGGCGGGCGGCATCGACGCCTTGCGCGACGAGATGCGCCTGTCGAAGGCCGCCGACCTCTTGATTGCGAGCGCCAAGGTGCTACCCTCGGGAATGCCGGTGACGGTGGAAGCGAAGTAATCGGGTGAGTTCCGGGATGGACGACGACTACGAGGGGGGCGGCATGGTTCTGGTACCCATGGTCATCGAGCAAACGAGCCGCGGCGAGCGCGCCTACGACATCTACTCGCGCCTGCTGAAGGACAACATCATCTTCCTCGGCCAGCCGATCGACGACACGATCGCCAACCTGATCATCGCCCAGATGCTGTTCCTCGAGTCGGAGAACGCCGAGAAGGACATCGCCTTCTACATCAACTCGCCGGGCGGCTCGATCACGTCGGGGCTGGCGATCTACGACACGATGCAGTACGTCAAGAACGACGTCACGACGATCTGCGTCGGGCAGGCGGCGTCGATGGCCGCCGTGCTGATGGCCGCGGGCGCGGCGGGCAAGCGCTACTCGCTCCCGAACGCGCGTTTCCTGATCCACCAGCCGCTCGCCTACGGCATGCAGGGCCAGGCGACGGACATCGAGATCCATGCCCGCGATTTGATCCGCCTGAAAGAGCGACTGAACCAGATCCTTTCGAGCCACACGGGCCAGCCGCTCGAGAAGATCTCGAAGGACACCGACCGCGACTTCATCCTCGAGGCCGAGGACGCCAAGGCGTACGGCCTCGTGGACGCGATCTACCACCGCCGCGACGACCTGGCGCTGAAGGCGGCCGGCTAGAAAGCGCCCGGCGCCGCCTTAAGAATCCTCGCGTCCTCCGGCCGCGTACTGCTGTCTGCGGGCGGCGGAATACCCTGACCGCGCGCGCGTTACGGTCGTCGGGGTATGCTAGATTCTGAAGCGAACGGTTGACGAGGAGGAGGGGGCGACCCTAGAATTCCCTCATCCCTCCGGAGGCTGAATGTCGAAGAAAACCGGGAACGGCGATGTCCTGCGCTGCTCCTTCTGCAACAAGAGCCAGCGCGACGTCAAGAAGCTCATCGCCGGGCCCACGGTCTACATCTGCGACGAGTGTGTCGACATCTGTCTCGACATCATCGCCGAGGACCGCGTTCTCGAGACCCAGGCCCCCGAGACCAAGCTTCCCAAGCCGAAAGAGATCAAGGACTTCCTCGACGGCTACGTGATCGGGCAGGACCAGGCCAAGAAGAAGCTCGCCGTCGCGGTCTACAACCACTACAAGCGGATCGACTACCTGGAGAAGAACCGGAAGCTCGACGTCGAGCTCCAGAAGTCGAACTTCCTCCTGATCGGCCCGACCGGGACGGGCAAGACCCTGCTTGCCCAGACGCTGGCCAAGCTCCTGTCCGTGCCGTTCACGATCGTGGACGCGACGACCCTGACCGAGGCCGGGTACGTCGGCGAGGACGTCGAGAACATCATCCTGAAGCTCTACCAGGCGGCGGGCAACGACAAGGAGAAGACCGAGCGCGGCATCGTCTACATCGACGAGGTCGACAAGATCGCGCGCAAGGGCGAGAACCCGTCGATCACCCGGGACGTCTCGGGCGAAGGCGTTCAGCAGGCGCTGCTGAAGATCCTCGAGGGAACCGTCGCCAACGTGCCGCCCCAGGGCGGCCGCAAGCACCCGCACCAGGAGTTCATCCAGATCGACACGACGAACATCCTCTTCCTCTGCGGGGGCGCGTTCGTCGGGCTCGAGGAGATCATCAACCGGCGGATGACCGAGAAGACGATGGGCTTCGGGGCCAAGATCGCCACCAAGAAGGAGAAGCGGTCGAGCATCCTGCTCGAGAAGGTCCACCCGGAGGA
Organism: Thermoanaerobaculia bacterium; assembly: GCA_035500755.1. Lineage (GTDB taxonomy): Bacteria > Acidobacteriota > Thermoanaerobaculia > UBA5066 > Gp7-AA6 > DAHUXD01. Next base: position 11,001 of record DATJXB010000088.1, read on the forward strand.
CCTGATCAAGTTCGGCATGATCCCGGAGTTCGTCGGCCGGTTGCCCGTCGTGGCGACCCTGTCGGAGCTCGATCAGGCCGCGCTCGTCGAGATCCTGCGGGAGCCGAAGAACTCGCTCGTGAAGCAGTACCAGACGATGCTCGAGTTCGAGAACGTCCAGCTGCGCTTCACCGACGACGCCATCGAGGCGATCGCCGAGGAGGCGCTCGCCCGCAACGTCGGCGCCCGGGGTCTGAAGATCATCATCGAAGACCTGATGCTCGACGTCATGTACCAGATCCCGTCGGACGACGACATCGAGGAGTGCGTGATCACGCGCGACGTCGTCAAGCACCACACCAACCCGATCACGATCCTCCGTAAGGCGGGGTAAGCTCGAATTTCGAAATCCATTTCGGAATTCGAATTTGGCCCAAGGTGAACGAACTCCGATGAAATCCGAAAGCTCCGGCCGCGGCCTGGAGACGCTGCCGCTCGTCCCGCTGCGGGACATGGTGGTGTTTCCTCACATGATGCAGCCCTTCGTCGTGGGCCGCGAATCCTCGATCCGCGCTCTCGAAGCGGCCCTGGCCAACCCGGTCAAGCGCCTCTTCCTCGCCGCCCAGAAGGACCCCCAGCTCGACGAGCCCAAGCCCGAGGACATCTACGAGGTCGGCGTCGTCGCCACCGTCGCGCAGTCCCTGAAGCTGCCCAACGGGCACATCAAGGTGATGGTCGAGGGCGTGCGCCGCGGCCGCATCCTCGCCTTCGAGCGCCGGCCGGATCACCTCGCCGTGGCGGTCGAGCCGATCCTCCCGAAGCCGGCCGACCCCGATAGCCTGCGCGACTACATGGCCAAGGTCCTCTCGCTCTTCGAGCAGTACGCCCGCCTGTCGCACCACCTCGCCTTCGAGGGGCTGGCGGCGTCGCTCAAGATCGACGACCCGGAGCGGTTCGCCGACACGCTGTCCGCGCACCTGTCCGTGGCGACCGCCGAGAAGCAGACGCTCCTCGAGGCGGAGTCTCCCTACGAGCGTCTCCAGAAGCTCCAGGACCTGCTGGAGGTCGAGATCGACAAGGTCAACATCGACCGCCGGATCAACAACAAGGTCAAGAAGCAGATGGAGAAGGCCCAGAAGGAGTACTACCTCAACGAGAAGATCAAGGCCATTCATCAGGAGCTCGGGCGCAAGGACGACCGCGCCGACGAAGTCGAAGACCTGAAGAAGAAGGTCGAGTCCGCCGGGATGCCCAAGGAAGTCCGGGAGAAGGCCGAGCAGGAGCTGCGCCGGCTCGAGGCGATGCCGCCGGTGTCGGCCGAGGCGACCGTCTCGCGCAACTACATCGAGTGGCTCGTGGGCGTGCCGTGGAAGAAGGCCTCGCGCGAGTCCAAGGACCTGACCCGCGCCGAGAAGATCCTGAACGACGACCACTACGGCCTCGAAAAGGTCAAGGAGCGGATCCTCGAGTTCCTCGCCGTGCGCCAGCTCGTCCAGAAGACGAAGGGCTCGATCATCTGCTTCGTCGGCCCGCCGGGCGTCGGCAAGACGTCGCTCGCGAAGTCGATCGCCCGGTCCCTGAACCGCCAGTTCGTCCGCCTGTCGCTCGGCGGCGTCCGCGACGAGGCGGAGATCCGCGGCCACCGGCGCACCTACATCGGCGCGTTTCCCGGTCAGATCATCCAGATGATGAAGAAGGCCGGGACGGTCAACCCGGTGTTCCTCCTCGACGAGGTCGACAAGATGTCGTCGGACTTCCGGGGCGACCCGGCCTCGGCGCTTCTCGAGGTCCTGGACCCGGAGCAGAACCACTCGTTCGTCGACCACTACCTCGACGTCGAGTACGACCTCTCGAAGGTCATGTTCATCGCGACGGCGAACGTTTCGGATCCGATCCCGGCGCCGCTCAAGGACCGCATGGAGTTGATCCCGCTTTCCGGCTACACGCCGAACGAGAAGGTTTCGATCGCCCGCCAGTTCCTCGTGCCCAAGCAGCGCGAGGCCAACGGCTTGAAGCCCGAACAGATCGAGATCGGCGACGACACCGTCCTCGGCGTCATCGAGCACTACACGCGCGAGGCCGGCGTCCGCAACCTCGAGCGCGAGATCGGCGGGGTCTGCCGCAAGGTCGCGCGCCGGATCGTCCAGAAAAAGGTCGAAACGCCGGTCAAGGTCACGCCCGAGAACCTCAAGGACTTCCTCGGCAAGCCCCGGTTCCGGAAGCGCCAGAAGGGCGAGGTCTCCGAGGTCGGCATCGCGACGGGCCTCGCCTGGACCGAAGCCGGCGGCGAGATCCTCATGACCGAGACGAGCCTGCTCAAGGGCAAGGGGAACCTGACGATCACGGGCTCCCTCGGCGACGTGATGCAGGAGTCGGCGCGCGCCGCCGTGTCCTACGTCCGCAGCCGCGCCGAGATGTACGACGCCGACCCGAACTTCCACGAGAAGTACGACATCCACATCCACGTGCCGGAGGGGGCGATCCCCAAGGACGGCCCGTCGGCCGGCATCACGATGGCGGCGTCGCTCTTTTCGGCGGTGACGAAGATCCCCGTCCTGAAGGACGTGGCCATGACCGGCGAAATCACCCTGCGGGGCAAGGTGCTGCCGGTGGGCGGAATCAAGGACAAAATCCTGGCCGCCTACCGCGCCGGGATCCGCACGATCATCCTGTCTGCCGAAAACGACAAGGATCTGGACGATCTGCCCGACGAGATCCGCGGGGAGATGGAGTTTCACCTCGTCAACACCATGGACGAGGTCATCAAGATCGCCATGGAGGGCCCCCGGCCGGCCGCGCCGGCGGCGGCCGAGCCGAACGCCAAGCCCGCCGAGGGGGGCGCGGTCGCCAATTGAGGAAGTCCCGCCCCGCACTTTGACTTTGAGATAATCGGCGGAGCCGAGCGCGTCTCCCGGCCCGCCGGCGGTTCGCCCCATCCCCGAGCGCTTTCCCGGCGGCTTCCGCCGATGCATCACAAGTAAAGGACAGACAGATGGCCAGACGAAAAGGACCCACCGACTCCGACGTCGAGACCCTCGAGGCGCCGCCCGAGGGGCTCCCGGACACGACGGGGGAGGAAGCCGCGGTCGAGCACGGCGACACGCTCGACATCCGCGCCCTCCACGACATCAAGATCCCGCAACTCCTCAAGATCGCCCGCGACCTCGAGGTCGAGAACGCCACGGGCATGCGCAAGCAGGACCTGATCTTCAAGATCCTCCAGGCGCAGACCGAGAAGAAGGGCCTGATCTTCTCCGAGGGCGTCCTCGAGTGCCTCCCGGACGGCTTCGGCTTCCTGCGCGCCCCCGAGTACAACTACCTGCCGGGTCCCGACGACATCTACGTCTCGCCCTCGCAGATCCGCAAGTTCGATCTGCGCACCGGCGACACCGTCTCCGGGCAGATCCGGCCGCCGAAGGAAGGGGAGCGCTACTTCGCCCTGATCAAGGTCGAGGCCGTCAACTTCGAGCACCCGGACGTCGCGCGCGAGAAGATCTTCTTCGACAACCTCACGCCGCTCTACCCGCAGGACCGCATCCGCCTCGAGACGCCGAACATGACGTCTCGCGTCCTCGACCTCGTCGCTCCGGTCGGCAAGGGGCAGCGCGGCCTGATCGTCGCGGCGCCGCGCACCGGCAAGACGATGGTCCTGCAGTCGCTCGCGAACTCGATCTCGACCAACCACCCCGAGATCACGCTCATCGTGCTGCTCATCGACGAGCGGCCCGAGGAGGTCACCGACATGCAGCGCTCCGTCAAGGGCGAGGTCATCTCCTCGACTTTCGACGAGCCGGCGGCGCGCCACGTCCAGGTGGCCGAGATGGTGATCGAGAAGGCGAAGCGGCTCGTCGAGCACAAGCGCGACGTGGTGATCCTGCTCGACTCGATCACGCGCCTCGCGCGCGCCTACAACGCGATCGTGCCGCCGTCGGGCAAGGTCCTGTCGGGCGGCGTCGACTCGAACGCCCTGCAGCGCCCCAAACGCTTCTTCGGCGCGGCGCGCAACGTCGAGGAGGGCGGCTCGCTGACGATCATGGCGACGGCCCTGATCGACACGGGCTCGCGCATGGACGACGTCATCTTCGAGGAGTTCAAGGGCACGGGCAACATGGAAGTCCACCTCGACCGCAAGCTCGTCGACAAGCGCGTCTTCCCGGCGATCGACATCAACAAGTCGGGCACGCGCAAGGAAGAGCTGCTCATGGACAAGCAGGAGCTCAACCGCGTGTGGGTGCTCCGGAAGGTTCTCAACCCGCTCTCGACCGTCGAGGCGATGGAGCTCCTGACCGAGAAGCTCGAGAAGACGAAGACGAACGCGGAGTTCCTGAGCCTGATGTCGCAGGGCTGACGCCCTGCGCGTAAACCGTGAACCGCAAGCCCTAAACCGAAGCCGATGACGGACGTCGGTTCACGGTTCAGGGTTCAGGCGTCGCGCCCCCTCCGGATCTCCGTCGTCGATTTCCTCAACGCTCGCCCGCTGACCTGGGGCCTGCTGCACGAGCCGCCCGCGGGTGTCGAGGTCTCGCGCGACGTTCCCTCGGCGTGCGCGGCGAAGCTCGCCGCGGGCGAGGCGGACGTCGGGCTCATCCCCTCGATCGAATACCAGCGCATCCCGGGGCTCAAGGTCGTCCCGGGGCTGGGCATTGCCGCGTCGTCGGAAGTCCGCTCCGTGCTGCTCGTCTCGGACGTCTCGCGCGAACGCATCGGGTCCGTGTCGCTCGATCCGGCTTCCCGCACGTCGGCCGCGTTGACGCGGATATTGCTCAAGCGCGTCTACGGCCTGAATCCGGAGTATCGCGACGACAACGCCGACGCCCGCCTGATCATCGGAGATCCGGCCCTGAAGACGCGCTTGAACGGCCACGTCGTCCTCGACCTCGCGGCGGAGTGGCGCGCCTTCTCCGGGCATCCCTTCGTGTTCGCCTTCTGGGCGGTTCGCGAAGAGAGCGCGACGCCCGACGTCGAGGCGCTGCTGCGGGAGTCCTACGCGAACGGCCGGGGAAGCTTCGGCGCGATGGTCCGCGAGGAAGCCGCGGCGTCGGGGCTCTCGGAGGCGGTCGTCGAGGATTACCTGCGCCACGCGCTCCATTTCGAGCTCGACGAGGGCGACCTGGAGGGGCTGCGGCTCTTCTATCGGCTCGCGGCCGAGGAAGGCCTCGTCGAGGCCGCGCTTCCTCTCGTTTTCACCGCCGCGCCGTGAGTGCGGCCGGCGGGTCGCGGCTCGAGCGGTGGCTCGCCCCGCGCGCGAGCGCGCTCGCCGCGCTCCTGATCGCTCTCGGCGCCGCCGCCCGGGTCGCCGCCGCGCGCGGCACCTTCCTGACTCCGGACGAGAAGCTCCACCTGCAGATCGCGGGCGTCGCGAACGCCGCCGGCGTGTACCGGACTTCGCTCGACAACGCGCACCCGCCGCTCTTCGTCCTGCTCCTGCACTTCTGGATGAAAGTCGTCCGGTCGGACTGGGCGTTGCGTCTGCTGCCCGTGGCCTGCGGAGCGCTGTTTCTCGTCGCGGTGTGGGTCTGGGCGCGGCGCCTCCTCGGCGACAACGCCGGCCTGCTGGCGCTCGTGCTCCTCGCCCTGATGCCGTCGGTCGTGCTCGTCTCCTCGGAGCTGCGCGGCTACGCCCTCCTGCTCTCGATGATCGCCGCGGCGCTCGCGGCCCTCGAGAAAGGTCTCGACGAGAAGTCCGCGGTCTGGACGGCCGCGTTCGGCGTGTTCGGCGCGCTCGCGCTGCTCTCCCACTACGCCGCGTTTCGGTTCGCGGCGGCGGCGGTCGTGTATTCGGCCGCGCGCCTCGCGGCCGGGCCGCGCGATCGCCGGCTCGTCGCGGCCTGGGCCGGCGCCTGCGCGCTGCTCGCCGCCGTGGCCGGCGCGCTCCTCGTCACGCACGTCGCGCGCCTGCGCGGCGGGCCACTCGAAGCGGAGGCGAGCACGACCTGGCTGCGCGAGTCGTACTTCCACGCCGGAGAGCCCGGCGGGCCGCTCGCCTTCCTCGGGCGGCAGACGCTCTCCCTCTTCCACTACCTCTACTCCTCGACGCCGACCGGGCTCGTCGCACTCGGCCTCTACGCCGCGGCCATCGTCTTCCTCGCCCGCGGCCGCGCGCCGGTGGCGGTGCTCCTCGCTCTGCCGCTCCTGCTCGCGGCCGCCGGCGGCCTGCTCGCCGTCTACCCGTACGGCGGGACCCGGCACGGGATCGACCTCGCCGTGTTCGTCTCGGCGGGCGCCGCCCTGGGGCTGTCTCGGGTCACGGGAGAGCGGCGGTGGGTCGTTCTCGCCGCGGCCGTGGCCCTGGCGCCCGCCGCGTTCCTCGTCGCCGGCTGAGGCGAGGCTCCGCGGTTCGAGCGCTCGCTCCGCGGCGAGCCGGCTTAAAATCGAGGGCATCAGACACACCGAAACCGCCGACGCGATCGGGAGCGAGGAGCGCTACCGGGATCTCGTCGAGAACTCGAACGAGCTGATCTGGTCCGCGGACGCGTACGGGCGGTGGACGTTCGTCAACGCCGCGGCCCGACGCATCTACGGCTGCGCGCCGGAAGAGATGATCGGCCGGCCGATGACGGACTGGATGGTGGCGTCGGAGGCCGAGCGCGACCTGCGCGCGCTCGAGCGCATCCTGGAAGGCGAACGCTACGTCCAGCACGAGACCCGCCACCGCCGCAAGGACGGCTCGCTCGTGACGCTGTCCTTCAAGACCGCGGCAATCCGCGACGCGCGCGGCAACCTCCTCGGGACGACCGGCATCGCGTCGGACGTGACCGGGCTGCGCGAGATCGAGGAGGCGCGCCGGACCTCCGAGGCGCGCTACCGCCACCACTTCGAGCGCAGTCTCGCCGGCGTGTACCGCGCCTCGCCGGACGGCCGGATCATCGACGGCAACGCGTCGTTTGCCCGGATGCTCGGCTTTGCCTCGCGCGAGCAGGCGCGCGGCCGGAACCTGCGCGAGCTCTCGGCCGACCCCTCGGAGCGGGACGCTTTCTTCGGGCGGCTGGCGCGGGAGGGCGCGCTGACCGGCGCCGAGGTCTGCCTGCGCCGCGCGGACGGGGCGCCGGTGTGGGTCCTCGAGAGCGCGAGCCTGATCGCGGAGGGAACGCCCCCGGAAACCGTCGTCGAGGGGACGCTCATCGACGTCACCGAGCGGCGGCGCGCCGTGGACGCGCTCCGCGAGAGCGAGGAGTACTTCCGCTCGCTCATCGACAACGCCGCCGACGTCCTCATGATCGTCGAGGCGGACGGGACGATCCGCTTCGGCAGCCCGTCGCTCGAGCGGCTCCTCGGGTACCGGCCGCAAGAGCTCGTCGCCGAGTCGTTCTTCGACGCGATCCACCCCGAGGACGGCGAAGCGGTGCGCCGCATGTTCGCCGCGATGGTTCACGGCTCGGGCTCGGCGTCCTCCGAGTTCCGGTTCCGGCACCGCGACGGCTCCTGGCGCCATGTCGAGGCGGTCGGCAGCGACCTCTCGCACCACCCGAGTGTCGCGGGGCTGCTCGTCCAGCTGCGCGACGTCACCGAGCGCAAGACCGCCGACGAGAACCAGGCGCGCCTCCAGTTCGCGATCCAGGACGCGGCGCGCGAGTGGCAGCGCACGTTCGACGCGATCGAGTCGCCGGTCCTCGTCCTCGACGGCAACGCCTGCATCCGGCGGCTCAACCGCGCGGCGAAGGTCCTGTCGGGCAAGACCTACCGCGAGACGATCGGCCTGGCGGTCGAGGCGCTGGGGCCCGGGGAGCCCTGGCAGAAGTCGGCCGAGCTCGCCCACGCGATCCGGACGGGCGGCACCGCGACGTCGGGCCAGGCCCGCGACCTCTCCACCGGCCGGACGTGGGACGTCGGCGCGAGCCTGCTGAAGGCCGCGAGCTCGGAGTCCGAGCGCATCATCCTGGTCGCCCGCGAGATCACCGGCGTCGTCCGGCTCCAGGAAAAGCTCCACCACACGCGCACGATGTCGGCGATGGGCTCGCTCGTCGCGGGCGTCGCCCACGAGGTCCGCAATCCGCTCTTCGGGATCTCGGCGACCGTCGACGCGTTCGAGGCCCGGTTCGGCCAGCGCGCGGAGTACCAGCAGTACGTCGCGGTGCTGCGCGGCGAGCTCCAGCGCCTCTCGCACCTGATGGGCGACCTCCTCGAGTACGGCAAGCCGACGAGCCTCGAGTTCACCGAGGGCGCGATCGGCGACGTCGTGGCCGAGGCGGTGCAGGGCTCGCGCGCGCTCGCGGATGCCTCGCGCGTCGCGGTGCGGACCGACGTCGACGGGAGTCTTCCGCCCGTGCGGATGGACCGCCGGCGCCTGCTCCAGGTGTTCCAGAACCTGCTCGACAATGCCGTCCGCCACTCGCCGGGCAAGAGCGCCGTCGCGGTCGAGGCCGAGCCGGTGCGCGTGGACGGCGAGGCCTGGATCGACTGCCGGGTTCTCGACGAGGGGCCGGGCTTCCGCCCGGAGGACCTCGCGCGCGTCTTCGAGCCCTTCTTCACGCGGCGGCGCGGCGGCACGGGTCTCGGCCTGTCGATCGTGCAGCGGATCGTCGAAGATCACGGCGGCCGCATCTTCGCGGCCAACCGGCCCGAGGGAGGCGCCGTCATGACCGTGCGCCTGCCCGCCGCCGACGCGGGGCGCCGTGGATAGCGCCGGGCGGCTGATGGGGGCCGCCCCGCGGCGCGTCCTGCTGGTCGACGACGAGCCGGCCGTGCGCTTCGGCGTGAGCGACTTTCTGCGCGGCCGCGGCTTCGCGGTCGAGGAGGCGGAGAGCTGCCGCGAGGCCGAGGAGGTCTTCCGCCGGTCGCCGCCGTCGGTCGCGATCGTCGACTACTCGCTGCCGGACGGCAACGCGCTCGAGCTCCTCCCGCGCTTGAAGGAAGCGGATCCCTCGGTCCCGGTGCTCATCCTGACGGCGCACGGCTCGGTCGACCTTGCGGTGCGCGCGATCAAGGAGGGCGCCGAGCAGTTCCTGACCAAGCCCGTGCAGCTCGAGGCGCTCGCCGTGATCCTCGAACGGCTCCTCGAGAACCAGCGCAACCGCCAGCAGCAGCTCGCCCGCCGCTCGCGCCAGGCGCGCGAGCTCCGCGACCCGTTCCTCGGCACGAGCGCCCCCATTCGCGCGCTCGCCGCGGAGGCGCGCAAGGTCGCCGCCTCCGACAGCCCCGTTCTCATCCAGGGCGAGACCGGCGCCGGCAAGGGCGTCCTCGCCCGCTGGCTCCACGACCACGGGCCGCGCGCGGAGGAGGCCTTCGTCGACCTGAACTGCGCCGGCCTCTCGCGGGAGTTCCTCGAGACCGAGCTCTTCGGCCACGAGAAGGGCGCCTTCACCGGCGCCACCGCGGCCAAGCCGGGCCTCCTCGAGGTCGCGCACCGCGGGACCGTGTTCCTCGACGAGATCGGCGACGTCGACGCGCAGGTCCAGCCGAAGCTCCTGAAGGTCCTCGAGGAAAAGCAATTTCGGCGCATCGGCGACGTCCGCGACCGCCGCGTGGACATCCGCCTGCTGACCGCGACGCACCAGAACCTCTCCGAGCTCGTCCGCGAGAAGCGCTTCCGCAGCGACCTCTACTTCCGGATCAGCACCGTGCCGCTCCTCGTGCCGGCGCTGCGCGAGCGCGCCGCCGACGTTCCGGTCATCGCCGAGCAGATCCTCGAGGCCCTCGCCGCGCGCTGGGGCCACGCGAAGCTGACGCTCGAGCCGGAGGCCGCGGAAGCGCTCTCGCGCCATGCATGGCCCGGAAACATCCGCGAGCTCCGCAACGTGCTCGAGCGGGCCGTGCTGCTTTCCGGCCGCCCGTCGCTCACGGTGCGGGATCTCCGCTTCGAGGCGGCCGAAGCCGCGTCCGCGCCGTACGACCTCGATCGGACGCTCATCGAGGTCGAAAAGCAGCACATCGAGCGCGTCCTGCGCGCCGAGGGCGGCCGCGTCGAGGCGGCCGCGAAGCGCCTCGGCATCCCGCGCAGCTCGCTGTACCAGAAGATCAAGCGGCACGGCATCGAGGTTCCGAAGGCCCGTTAGCTCGTCTGACTTTCAGAATTCGGACGCCAACCGTCTGAGTTTCAGACAAATCGTGGCAGTCGAGATATCCCGAACCTAGCCTAACCACTCCATTCAAACGAGTTGGGCCTGGCCTGCCGGGCTGGCCGCGGGCTTGCACTCTCTCCGGCCACTACGACCCGAATTCTGATCGTCGACGACGAGGAGCCGATCCTGTTTGCGATGCGCGAGTACTTCGCGACGAAGGGCTACGCCGTCGACTGCGCGCGCGAAACCCAGGAAGCCGAGGCGCTGCTGGCGAAAAACCGCTACGCGCTCGCGATCCTGGACCTGCGCCTCTCGGGCACGCCGGGCGCCGAAGGCCTCGACGTCATCGCGTCGGTTCGCGCGCGCTCGCGCGAGACGCGGATCATCCTGCTGACCGCCTACGGGTCGCGCGAGATCGAGGCCGAGGCGCGCCGCCGCGGCGCCGACGCCTTTCTCCAGAAGCCGAAGCCGCTCGCCGAAGTCGCTCAGATCGCCTCGACCCTGATGGGCGTGGCGTGAACCGGGTTTGAGAAGCAATCAAAGAGTGAGGGACACGATGCCGCGGAAAAAGATCCTGCTCGTCGACGACTCGAACACGGTCCTGATGATGGAGCGCATGATCCTGAACAAGGGCTCCTACGACCTCGTCACCGCCAGGGACGGGTCCGAGGCCGTCGAGCGCGCGTTCGCGGAGAAGCCCGACCTGATTCTCCTCGACGTGATCATGCCGCGCATGAACGGCTTCGAGGTCTGCAAGAAGATCCGCGAGGACGACGGCATGAAGAGCGTGCCGATCATCATGGTCACCACGCGCGGCGAAGGGGAAAACGTCGAGAGCGGCTTCCAGAGCGGCTGCAGCGACTACATCACCAAGCCCTTCTCGAGCCTCGAGCTCCTGACCAAGATCGAGAGCTACCTGGCCGAGGAGAAGCGATGAAGCCCGGGCCGGGATCGCCCGAGTCCTACGTCGAGAAGGTCCGGGACGACACGCGCCGGTACGTCCAGGCGCTCCTCGAGGAGAACGGGAAGCTGCGCGTGCTGACCGCCTCGCTCGAGAGCGAGAACCGGTTCCTGAACGAGCAGGTCGCGAGCCTCCAGAAAGACATCGAGAGTCACTGGGTCGAGCGCGACCGGCTCCAGAAGAGCCTCGCGGCGATCGAAGAGGAGAACCGCCGTTTCTCCGAGCAGTACGTCGAGGTCGAGCAGCAGAACACCGACCTCGCGAGCCTCTACGTCGCGAGCTACCGCCTGCACGCCACCCTCGACCGCGGCGAGGCCCTGGCGATCGTCCAGGACATCATCTGCAACCTCATCGGCTCCGAGGAGATCGCCCTCTTCGAGGCCGACCCCTCGGGCGCGTCCCTCTCGCTCGTGGCCTCGCTCGGCATCGAGCCGGGGCCGTTCCGCACCCTGCCCCTCGGGCGGGGCGTCATCGGGCGCTGCGCCCGGACCGGACAGATCTTCCTGTCGGGCCGCGACGACGACGCCGGCCGGCGCCCGGAGGAGCAGGACCTCGCGGCGTGCATTCCGCTCCACTACGACGGACGCCTCCTCGGCGCCGTCGCGATCTTCCGCCTCCTTCCCCAGAAGAGCGGCCTCGTCGCCCTCGACCACGAGCTCTTCGAGCTGATCGCGACCCACGCCGCCCGCGCGCTCTACTGCACGGAGCTGCAGTCGCGCGCGGTCGCGGCCGCCGGGGCGGCGCGATGACCGTCGAGCGGCGCAGCGCCGCCTGGCCGGAGACCGCGGGCGAGCTCGTCGACGAGCTCGAGCCGGGAGCGTCGCTCCGCGAAGAGAGCCGCGACCTGATCCGCGTGTACCTCCAGCCCGGGCAGCTCTACGCCTCGGCGCAGGCGAGCGCCGTCACGACCGTGCTCGGTTCCTGCGTGGCGATCTGCCTGTGGGACCCGATCGCGTCGGTCGGCGGCATGAATCACTACCTCCTGCCGTTCTTCGCCGGCGCCGGCAAGGGCTCGCCGCGGTTCGGCAACGTCGCCGTGGCGCAGCTCGTCGAGCGGCTCCTCGCCGCCGGCGCGGTTCGCGGCCGCTTGCAGGCCAAGGTGTTCGGCGGCGCGTGCGTCCTCGAGGCGTTCCAGGCGCGCCAGGGCCACCTCGGCGAGAAGAACGTGGCCGTGGCCTTCAAGCTCCTCGAGGAGCTGGGAGTCCCGGTCGTCTCGCACGACGTGGCCGGCCGTTCGGGCCGCAAGCTGATCTTCCATACGGACCGCGGCAACGCCTGGGTGGCGAAGCTCTAGGACGACGATGGAATTCGACGCCGAAGCCCTGCTGCTGACCTTCATCGCCGAAACGGAGGAGAACCTCCGGGCGATCGAGGAGGGCCTGCTGTCGCTCGAGCGCAAGCCCGACGACGTGGAGACCCTGCAGCTCGTCTTCCGCATGGCCCACACGCTCAAGGGCAACTCGGCGTCGCTCGGTTTCACCGGCGTGGCGGAGTTCGCCCACGCGCTCGAGGACCAGCTCGAGAAGCTCCGCAAGCGGGCTCAGCCGGTGACGGCCGGGCTCGTGACGGCGCTGCTCGCGTCGGTCGACGCGGTGCGGGAGATGCTGCCGGTCGCCGTCGAGGGCAACCACGAGATCGGCGCGAAGCACCAGGAGGTCCTGAAGCGCCTCGAGGCGGGGAGCGCCGCGCTGGAGACCCCGGCGGCACCCGAGGTGGCGCGCGCCGCCGCGGCGGCCGCCCCCGCCGAGATCGCCGTGAAACCGGGCGAGAGCGGCCGCACCCTGCGCGTGGCGATCGACAAGCTCGACCGCCTGATGACGCTCGCCGGCGAGATCGCGATCTCGCGCGGCCGGCAGCGGCAGCTCCTCGAGGACGGCGCGGCCGGGGCGGCCCTCGAGGCCCATCAGGACGCGGCGCAGCTCTACGCGGAGCTCCAGGACCTCGTCATGCAGGTGCGCATGGTCCCCGTGGGGCCGACGCTGCGCCAGTACGTGCGGACGGTCCGCGACCTCGCGGCCGCGCAGGGCAAGCTCGCGCGCGTCGCGATCCAGGGCGACGACGTCGAGGTCGACACGACCATCATCGAACACCTGCGCGACCCGCTGACCCACATGATCAGGAACGCCATGCACCACGGTATCGAAGCGCCGGAGGTGCGTCAGGCCAAGGGGAAGGACCCCTGCGGCTCGATCGCCCTGTCGGCGTGGCGCGAGGCGGGGTCGATCGTCATCGAGCTCGCCGACGACGGCGCGGGATTCAACCGCGACCGCATCGTCGAGGAGGCGCGCCGGCGCGGCCTCGCCGAGAGCCCCGAGAAGCTGCCCGACGCCGAGCTCTACCGGCTCGTGTTCGAGCCCGGTTTCTCGACCGCCGAGCGCGTGACCGAGTGGTCCGGCCGCGGCATGGGCATGGACGTCGTGCGGGACCGGATCGCGGCCCTGCGCGGGTCGATCGCGATCGAGAGCTGGCCGGACGCGGGGACGTCGATCAAGATCCGTCTCCCGCTGACGCTGGCGATCATCGAGGGCTTCGGCGTCGGCATCGGCGGCGAAACCTACGTGATCCCGGTCGACCGCGTGGTCGAGTGCATGGAGCTGCCGGCGCGCGGCGCGCGGCGGGAGCGCCAGGGCATCCTGCAGTTGCGCGGCGAAGCGCTGCCGTTCGTGCGGCTGCGCGATCTCTTCGGCGTCCGCGGCTCGGAGCCCGAGCGCGAGAGCGTCGTCGTCGTCCGCCACGACCTGTCCCGCGTCGGGATCGTCGTGGACCGGCTCCACGGCCAGAGCCAGGCGGTCATCAAGCCGCTCGGCGACCTCTTCGTGGGCGTGCGCGGTCTCTGCGGCTCGACGATTCTCGGGGACGGCCGGGTGGCTTTCATCCTCGACGTGCCCGGGCTGCTCGAAAACCACCTGTCTCAGAACGCGGCCGCGACGGCGGCCTGAGCGGATAGGAGTCGGCCATGAAACGTCTCGTTCGGATCCTCGTCCTCGCGGCATTCGGCCTCACGGCCCGCCGGATCGGCGCGCAGGACGCCAGCGCCTACAAGGTGATCGTGAACGTCTCGAACCCGACGACGCAGCTTTCGCGCCTGAAGCTCGGGGAGATGTTCCTGAAGAAGACGCCCCGTTGGGCCGACGGTCACCCGATCCAGCCGGTCGAGCCTCCGGGCAAGTCGCCGGTGCGGCAGCGCTTCGACCTCGAGATCTTCGGCAAGCAGGTCATCGCGGTCTCGGCGTACTGGCAGCAGATGATCTTCTCGGGCAAGGGCGTTCCGCCGCCCGAGAAGGGAAGCGACGCCGACGTCGTCGCCTACGTGCGCGACGCTCCGGGCGCGATCGGCTACGTGTGGGCCGGCACCGACGTGACGGGCGTCAAAGTCGTCTCGGTCACCGACTGAGCGGGCGACGGAGAAGGGAGAACCCATGTTCCAGAACCTGACGCTCCGTTGGAAGGTGATCCTTCTTCCGTGCTTTGCCGCGGTCGGGTTCCTTCTGCTGATCGCCGTCAACTTCGTGCTCGGCCGCCGCGAGGAGAAGCAGCTCGGCCTGATCGAGTCCGGCTTCGTCCCGTCGCTCGAGCTCTCGCGCGACCTCGAGGACACGCTCACGGCCCTCCAGCGCCAGCTCCAGGACGCCGTCGCCGCGCAGGACGCGGAGGCTCTGACGAACGCCTCGGCGCTCCGCGACCGATTCCTGAAGCGGCTCGAGGACGAGAAGGACAATCCCGTCATCGACCGCGACGAGCGCGAAAAGCTGGTCCGCGCCTTCCAGGACTACTGGGAGCTCGCGAGCACGGTGAGCCGCAAGATGATCTCGGCCAGGGCCGGCGAGGACCTGACGCAGAACCTCACGTCCATGACCGCGCAGTTCAACCAGATCACCGAGACCCTGAAAGGACGCACGCGGCACGACCGCGACGCGGTGCAGGCGGCGTTCGCCTCCGCGCGCGCCAGCCAGCACTGGCGCTGGGGCGCGATGTCGGGCATCGCCCTCGTCTGCCTCGTGCTCTCGATCGGCGTGGCCCTCATCGTGACCCGCGCCGTCAGCGCGCCGCTCTCGGCGATGACGTTCCACCTCGAGCAGATGGTCCAGGGCGGCGGCGACCTGACGCGCCGCATCCCCGTCGCCTCGCGCGACGAGATCGGGCACATGGCCGCGCTCTTCAACCGATTCGTCGAGCGCCTGGCCGAGATCATCGGCGATGTCCGCACACGCGCCAGCGCCGTGACCAGCGCGTCGTCGCACGTCGTCGCCGTTTCCGGTCAGGTCCTGTCGGCGTCGGGCCAGGTCTCGGCCTCGGCCCAGGTCGTGTCGCAGGGGACGAGCGAGCAGGCGGCGTCGGTCGAGGAGACCACCTCCTCGCTCGAGCAGATGAGCGCCTCGATCACGCAGAACGCCGAGAACAGCCGCCAGATGGAGCACATGGCGCTCCAGGGCGCGAAGGACGCCGAGGAGAGCGCGGCGTCGGTCAAGGAGACGATGCTCGCGATGCAGGCGATCGCCGAGAAGGTCTCGATCGTCGAGGAGATCGCATACCAGACGAACCTGCTCGCCCTGAACGCCGCGATCGAAGCGGCCCGGGCGGGGGAGCACGGGCGCGGTTTCGCGGTCGTCGCGACCGAGGTCCGCAAGCTCGCCGAGCGGAGCCAGGCCGCGGCCAAGGAGATCGGCGGGCTCGCCGGCTCGTGCGTGCGCCTGGCGGAGCGCTCGGAGGCACTCCTCGAGCAGCTCGTGCCGTCGATCCGCAAGACGACCGACCTCGTGCAGGAGGTCGCGGCCGCGTCGGCGGAGCAGTCCTCCGGCGTGTCGCAGATCAACCGGGCGCTCGGCCAGGTCGACCACGTCACCCAGCGCAACGCGTCGTCGGCCGAGGAGCTCTCGTCGACGGCGGAAGAGATGGCGAGCCAGGCCGACGCGATGCGCCGGCAGGCCGAGGCCGTCCTGAAGCAGGCCGAGAGCCTGCACCGGCTCATGGCGTTCTTCCGCATCGGCAGTACCGTCGATGCGCCGGCGCCAGCGGCCGCGGCGCCCGCGCCGGCGCCCGAGGCGGCGGATCCCTGGGAGGCGGTCGCCGGAGCGACCGAGGCCGCGGCCTTCGCGCCGTTCCTCGCCGCGCGCGGCGGCAACGGCGGCGGCAACGGGCAGGCCGACGGCGATTTCCGGCGGACCTGGGAATCCTGAGGACGCCATGTTTCGAAGCATGAAAATCGGAGCCCGACTCGGTCTGTTCGCGGCCCTCGGGGTCGCCACGACGGTGATCGTGGCGGCGCTCGGATACACGGGAATCGCCCGGGTGTCCGACATGACGTCGTCGATGCTCGCGCACGAGGCCAAGCTCGCTTCGGTGTCGGCGTCGGCCCGCGCCGACGTCCAGGCCATGCGGCGGTTCGAGCGCGAGCTCGCCGTCCACGTCGGCAATTCCGACCTCGAGGGCGAGGACCTGGCGCGCTGGAACGACCAGCGCTACCGCCTGACCGAGCGCCTCGCCAGCCTCGAACGCGACACCCAGGCTCCGGAAGAGAGGGAGACGGCGCGCGCGATGCGCACCGACCTCGCGACGTACGAGACCGGCTTCTACCGGATCGTCGGCCTCGTGCGGCAGCGGTCGCTGAAGTCGACCGCCGACGTCAGCCGCGAGATGAACTCCTACAAGGAAGCCGTCGAACGCCTCGAGGCCGCGGCCGGCGACGTCGCCGCCGCGAACTTCAAGCGCATGGGCGACCGCGAGAAGGTCCTCGTGGCGCAGAAGGCGTGGACGGCGCGGGCGATGCTGGCCGTCATGCTCGTGACGGTCCTGGCCGGCGGTTTCCTCGCGGTCCGCCTCGCGCGGAGCGTCACCCGGCCGATCCTCCAGGCCGTCGGCGTCACCGAGGCGATCGCGCGCGGCGACCTCGCGGTGTCCGTCCCGGCGCACCGCGGCGACGAGGTCGGCCAGCTGCTCTCCGCGATGGCCCAGATGGCCGATCGCCTGCGCGGCGTCGTCGGCGAGGTCCGCTCCGGCGCGGACGCGCTCTCGCGGACCTCCGGGCAGGTCGTCGGCGTCGCGAGCCAGGTCTCGTCGGCGTCGAGCCAGGTCTCGGCGTCGGCGCAGGTCCTCTCGCAGGGCACGAGCGAGCAGGCGGCGTCGGTCGAGGAGACCACCTCGTCGCTCGAGCAGATGAGCGCGTCGATCACCCAGAACGCCGAGAACAGCCGCCAGATGGAGCAGATGGCGCTCCGGGGCGCGAAGGACGGCGACGAGAGCGCCCGGTCGGTCGAGGACACCGTGTCGGCGATGCAGGCGATCGCCGAGAAGATCTCGATCGTCGAAGAGATCGCGTACCAGACGAATCTGCTCGCCCTGAACGCGGCGATCGAAGCGGCCCGGGCGGGGGAGCACGGCCGCGGTTTCGCGGTCGTCGCCACCGAAGTCCGCAAGCTCGCCGAACGGAGCCAGGCCGCGGCCAAGGAAATCGGCGGGCTGGCCGGCACCTCGGTCAAGGTCGCGGAGCGCTCGCGGCACCTTCTCGCCGAGCTCGTCCCGGCGATCCGCAAGACGACCGATCTCGTCCAGGAAGTCGCGGCCGCGTCGCTCGAGCAGTCCTCGGGCGTCTCGCAGATCAACCGCGCGCTCGGCAACGTCGACCAGATCACCCAGCGCAACGCCTCGTCGGCCGAGGAGCTCTCGTCGACGGCCGAGGAGATGTCGAGCCAGGCCGACGCGATGCGCCAGCAGGCCGAGGCCGTCCTGCGCCAGGCCCAGGCGCTCCATCGCGTCGTCGCGTTCTTCCGCACCGACGCGTCCGCGGCGCCTCCGGCGGTGCCCACGGCCGAACCGAGCGCCGCGCCGGCCGGCGACGCCGAGCCCGAGGGCGAGGAAGAGCTCGCGGCCGAAGTGCCCGCCGCGCCGCTGCCGGTCGTGGCGTTCGCGCCTGCGCGGCGCCCGTCCACCTTCGGCGGCGCGCCCGAGCGCGAGTTCCGGCGGTTCTGAGAAGGAGAGTGCCAGCCATGATGCCGATGCCTGCCGCCGCCAGGACGCCCGATCGGGCGCAATTCCTGACGTTCTCGCTCGCCGGCGGCGAGTTCGCGATTGCCGTCCTGAACGTGCGCGAGATCATCGAGCACGAGACGGTGACCCGCGTGCCTTCGACGCCGGCGTTCGTCCGCGGCGTCATCAACCTGCGGGGCAGCGTCGTCCCGGTCGTCGACCTCGCCCGCAAATTCGGCATGGCCGAGAGCCCAGTCACCAAGCGCACGTGCATCGTCATCGTCGAGATGGACTCGGATTCCGGCCGCCTCGTCCTCGGCGTGCTCGCCGACGCGGTGAACCAGGTCGTCGAGTTCCGCCCGGACGAGATCGAGCCCGCGCCGTCGTTCGGCGCGCCGGTGCGGGTCGACTACCTGCGCGGCCTCGGCAAGCTCGGCGACGCGTTCGTCCTGATCCTCGACACGGACAAGGTGCTTTCGACGGCCGAGCTCGCCGACGTCGCGGCCGCCCCGGCGGAGGCCGCGGCCGCGGAGCCGCAGCCGGCCGCCCGCCCGGCGGCGTCCGCGAGCGGCGCGGCGGAAGGGAAGCGCGCGTGACGGTCGCCGCGGCCGCGCTGCCGGAATCCTCGCTCGACGCGATCGAGCGGATCCGGCCGCTGAACGAGCGCGAGTTCGCGCTCTTCCAGGCGCTCATCCTGCGCGAGGCGGGGATCTACCTCGCGCCGGCGAAGAAGGCTCTTCTCGTCGGCCGCCTCTCCAAGCGGCTGCGCGCCCTCAACCTCTCGTCTTTCGGGGAGTATTACCGCCGCATCGTCGAGGAGGACGACCGCGAGGAGCGCGTCCAGATGCTCGACTGCGTCTCGACCAACGAAACGCACTTCTTCCGCGAACCGCGCCAGTTCGAGTTCCTCGAGCGGCAGGTCATCCCGGTCTGGAAGGAGCGCGGGCCGCGCGTCCTGCGGCTCTGGAGCGCGGGCTGCTCGACGGGCGAGGAGCCGTACTCGCTCGCAATGCTGCTGCTCCATCATTTCCCGCCGGGCTCGGGCCGCGAGATCGAGATCCTCGCGACCGACCTCTCGACGCGCGTGCTCGCGCGGGCGGAGGCGGGCGTCTGGCCGATCGACCGGGCGAAGGAGATCCCGCTCCCGTACCGGCGCGCCTTCATGCTGCGCGGGACCGCCTCGCAGGAGGGGCGCATGAAGGCCGGACCCGAGATCCGCGACCTCGTGCGCTTCGAGCGCCTCAACTTGAACGACGAGCGCTATCCGGTGCGCGGGCCCTTTCACCTGATCTTCTGCCGGAACGTGCTCATCTACTTCCAGCTCGAGACGAAGCTGAAGGTGATCCACCGCCTGCTCGACGTGCTCTCGCCCGACGGGCTGCTCTTCCTGGGCCACGCCGAGAGCCTGAACGCGGTGACCGACCGCGTCACGACGGTCGTGCCGACGGTCTACACGCACGCGAAGGCGAAGGCCGCGGCGGCCCCGGCGAGGACCGCATGAGCCGGCGCGCAACCACGACGGGTGTCCCGGCGCCGGCGGGAGCCCGCCGGCCGGACCGTCCGCTGCAGGTGCTCGTCGTGGACGACTCGGC
Organism: Thermoanaerobaculia bacterium; assembly: GCA_035500755.1. Taxonomy (GTDB): domain Bacteria; phylum Acidobacteriota; class Thermoanaerobaculia; order UBA5066; family Gp7-AA6; genus DAHUXD01. Next base: position 30,494 of record DATJXB010000088.1, read on the forward strand.
GGTCGTCCGTCAAACCGTCACGACGCTCCTCGGCCTCGAAGGCATGGAGGTGTCCGCCGCCGCCGACCCGTACATCGCGATGGAGAAAATGGCCCGCCAGCGGCCCGACGTGATCGTGCTCGACCTCGAACTGCCGCGGATGCACGGTCTCGAATTTCTCGCGCGGATCATGGAGGAGGACCCGATCCCCGTCGTCGTCTGCTCGGCGCTGACGGGACAGGGGACCGACGCCGCGATGCGCGCGCTCGAGCAGGGCGCGCTCGCGGTCGTGACCAAGCCGAGGCTCGCGATCCGCGAGTTCCTGCACGAGTCGGCCGTCGTCCTCGTGGACGCCGTCCGCGGCGCCGCCGAGGCGCGCCTGACCAAACGGGCGGCGCGTCCCGCGATCTCCCCGCGGCTGACGGCCGACGCCGTCCTGCCGCCCCGGCCGGGCCCGCCAGTGGCCGCGACAACCGACCGGATCGTCGCCGTCGGGGCGTCCACGGGCGGCACCGAAGCGCTGACGCTGCTGCTCCAGGCCATGCCGGCGGACGGTCCGGGGATCGTCGCCGTCCTGCACATGCCCGAAGGGTTCACGGCCGCCTTCGCGGCGCGCCTGCGCGGCCTCTGCCGCGTCGAGGTGAAGGAGGCGGCGGCGGGAGACCGTGTGCGGCCCGGCCTCGCGCTCATCGCGCCGGGCAACCGCCACGCCCTCGTGCGCCGCCGCGCCGACGGCTACGAGATCGAGCTCTCCGACGGGCCCCTCGTGTCGCGGCATCGGCCGTCGGTCGACGTGCTCTTCCGGTCGGTCGCCCAGGCGGCCGGCGCGGGCGCGATCGGCGTCCTCATGACGGGCATGGGCGACGACGGCGCCCGCGGCCTGCTCGAGATGCGCGAGGCCGGCGCCGCGACCCTCGCCCAGGACGAAGCGTCCTGCGTCGTCTTCGGCATGCCGCGCGAGGCGATCGCCCGCGGGGCCGCCGAGGAGGTCGTGGCCCTCGAGCGCATTCCGGCGGCGATCCTGCGCCGCACCGCGCGTCCCGCGGCGCCGGCGGGAGGCCGCGCGTGAGCGAGGCCCGCGTGACGAACCTCGAGGCGCTGGTGCGCGAGCTCTCGCAGAAGAGCCGCGCCCTGTCGACCGATCTCGCGGAACAGTCCGAGCGGCTGGCGCGCCGCGCCCGAGAGCTCGAGCAGGATCTCGACGCGGCGCAGACGCTGCTGGCGGGCGCGGCGGGGAACGGGAACGGCCACGGCGATTCCGCGGCGGGCGGCAACGGCAATGCCAACGGCGCCACGCGCCCGGCGGCCGACCTCGAGCGTGAGAACCGCGACTTCGCGCGACGCTGCGTGCAGCTCGAGGAACACTCGGCGAACCTCGCCAACCTCTACGCGGCGACGTACCAGCTCCACGCCACCCTCGACCCGGACGCGGTCGTCGGCTGCATCGTCGAGATCACGGTCAATCTGATCGGCGGCGCCGAGTTCGCGCTCTATCTCCTCGAGGACGGCAGGAGCGATTTCGTTCTGCGCGTCCGCGAGGGAGAGCTGCCGCCCGAGATCACGCATCTGCCCGAGCCCGTCTACCCGCTCGAGCAGGCCGCCGTCGTCGAGAAGCGCACGCTCTTCGCCGTCGAGGAGCAGGAGGGGCCGATCTGCTGCGTCCCGCTCCTGCACGAGGACCGGCTGATCGGGCTCCTGTCGATCTACGCCCTGCTCTCGCACAAGGCCGCGTTCACGCCTCTCGATCGGGAGCTGCTGGAGCTCCTCTCCGGCCAGGCGGCCGTCGCGCTCGTCTCGTCGCAGTCGTTCGCGTCCATCGACCGCAAGTTGAAGACCGTGCAGCGCGTCATGGATTTCATCAAGAAGGGATGAGCGAGTTGGAAGCCTCCGCCGTGCCCGATACGCCGCCGCCGGACGCCCGGGCGCTCGAGGGCCGGCTCGAAGACCTGCCGCTGTGCGACATCCTTCAGGTCCTGCAGGTCAGCGGGAAGACGGGCGGCTTGTTCCTGACGCACGGGGACGGACGGAGCGCCGTGGTCCTCTTCCGCAACGGGCGCATCGTGCAGGTCGCGGGCGCCGAAAACCACCAGACCCTCGGCGAACGGCTCGAGCAGCGCAACGTCATCACGCGCTCACAGCTCGACGAGGCGTCGGCCTACATGGCGTCGTTTCCGGGCATGCGCCTGGGCGACGCCCTCGTCGAGAAGGGGACTCTGTCGCGCGGCCACGTCGAGGCCGAGGTCAGGGCCATGATGGCCGACGCGGTCCAGACGCTGATGGCGTGGAGCGTGGGCCAGTTCGAGTTCCGCGTCGGCGTGCTCTGGCCGGGGCCTGAGGCGCCCGACGCTCCGAGCGACTTCCTGCTCGAGGAGGGCGTCGAGCCGCAAAGGATCATCGTGGACCTCGCCGAGCGCCAGGCCGCCGACGACACGGCGCCGCTCTCGCGACGGCCGTCGAAGTCCGCCGAGGAGCAGGCCGAGGAAGAGGTCCAGGCGCTGCTCCTGTCGCTCAACGACAACAAGCAGCCGGCCGGCGCCGATCCCGCCGATCCGGATGCGTTCCGCGCGGCGCGCAAGTTCCTGTCGCTGTCCGAGGAGCTGTTCTCGGTCCAGGGACGCGGCGAGATGGGCCTCGTGCTCCTGCGCTACGCGAGCGAGCTCTACTCGGACGGCGCGCTCGTCCACTGCCAGGCCAACGGCTTCAAGGTGCTCGGCCAGTTCGGCTCGCCGCTCGTGTGGGGCAACGACGCGTACTCGACGGGTAAGACCCTCTTCGCCAAGGAAGAGCTGCCCGTCCTCGAGATGGTGCGGACCGCGCAGCGCCCGTACGCGGGCCTGGTCCGGCGCACGCCCGAGGGCGCGCTCGTCCCGGCCACCAAGGGAACCGCCGGCGTCGTGGCGGCCCTCATGATCCCGATGACGGTGCTCGGCTCGGTCGCGCTCGTCCTGGTCTGCCGCACCGCCGTCGCCGGCGCGCCGGACGCCCGCGCGCTCGTCGCCCTCGCCCGCCAGGTCGCGCTCGCCTTCGAGAACCTCGCCCTCCGCGATCTCGCGCAGCGCAAGGGGAAGACGGCGTAGTCTCGGGACCTCATGGAACTCCCTCTCCCCCCAGCGGGGGGAGAGGGCTGGGGTGAGGGGGGGCGCTAGAATGCCTCCGTGAGCCATTCCCGCACCTCCGCCATCCTCGACCAGACCCTCGCCGGGCACCGCCTCTCGCCCGCGGACGCCGTGACGCTCCTCGAAGAAGGCAACCTCCTCGCCTTGGGCGCCGCCGCCAACGAGATCCGCAACCGCAAGAACGACCCGTCCGTCGCGACCTACATCGTCGACCGCAACATCAACTACACCAACGTCTGCGTCTACCGGTGCCAGTTCTGCGCGTTCTACCGGCCGTCCGCCGAGCACCCGGAGGCTTACGTCCTCTCGCACGAGCAGATCGGCGAGAAGATCCAGGAGACGATCGACCTCGGCGGAACGGGCGTCCTCTTACAGGGCGGCGTCCACGCGGGCCTGCCGTTCACCTTCTACGAGGACATGTTCCGGTACATCCGGGCGACGTTTCCGACGATTCATCTCCACGCCCTGTCGGCGCCGGAGGTCTACTTTCTCCAGAAAATCACGAAGCAGCCCATGCGCGACGTCATCGCGCGCCTGAAGGACGCCGGGCTCCAGTCGATCCCCGGCGGCGGCGCGGAGATCCTCGAGGACTCGGTGCGCAAGCGCATCTGGTCGCTGACGAAGGCGCCCACGGAAAAGTGGGTCGAGGTGCACGAGGCGGCGCACGGGCTCGGCATGCGCACCACGGCGACGATGATGTTCGGCGTCGGCGAGACGTACGCGCAGCGCGTCGAGCACATGGAAGTCGTCCGCGACCTGCAGGACCGCACCGGCGGCTTCACGGCGTGGATCCCGTGGACGTTTCAGAAGGAGAACACCGAGCTCGACGGCAAGGTCGACGAGGCCGGAGGCTTCGAGTACCTGAAGACGCTCGCCGTCTCGCGCCTCTTCCTCGACAACGTCGTCCACGTCCAGGGCTCCTGGGTGACGCAGGGCGCGAAGATCGGCCAGGTCTCGCTCTCCTTCGGCGGCGACGACCTGGGCTCGATCATGATCGAGGAGAACGTCGTCTACGCCGCCGGCGCTCGCAACCGGATGTCGCAGGACGAGATGCGCCGCGTCATCGCCGACGCCGGCTACACGCCCGTCCAGCGTCGGACCCTGTACGACGCGTGCCGCGAAGCCTGCTGCACCGCGCCGATCCCCGAGCCGAAGACGGCTCGGATGGGGCTGCCGGTGCTCGGCGCGGACCTCGACTCGAACCTCGCGTCGGCCTGAGGCCGCCCCTCGCGCGAGCAGGCTGAGACGTGTCGTTCGCGCTGAACCGCTTCCTGCGGGGCAAGTCAGTCAGGCGGGCTATCAGCCCTCGAAATCAGAGATCAAGACTGACCCCATCTCCCGGAGCCGAAGGCGGCGGCCGGCTTGCCGGTGCTGGGCGCTGATC
>DATJXB010000089.1:0-6920 GCA_035500755.1 Thermoanaerobaculia bacterium
GACCGGCCCGCGGCGGCGACGACCGATCCGACAGGGAGCCCGATGACGCCGTTCACGAGTTCAACGTTGACCGCTTCGCTCAGGCGGTGTCGCGGCGTAACGACCCGCGAATCAGGATTTCAGCGTTGACCCCTACTTTTCAGCGTTGACCCCTACTTTTCACCTACTTTTTCAGAAACCCCTCGGTCTCCTCCGCCCCGGACGTCGCGAGGTACGCGATCGTGGGGTCCGGATCGCCGGCGAGCTCCTTCAAGAGCGCGAGGTCGGACTCGCGGTGGAACGCGGCGAGACGCTTGACCGCGTCTTCCCGGATCGAACGGTTGCGGTCGGTCGTGAGCTGACGGAGCCGGTCGGCGAGCTTCGGATCCTCCGGCGCCGCCGCGGCCCAGCCCGCGACCGCCGCCCCGCGCACGTCCTGGACGTACTTCGGGTCCGTGTACGGCGAGAAGACGTCGACGAGCCCCGGATCCTCGAGCTTCCCGAGACCCTGGAGCGCCGCCACGCGAATCCCGTCGAACCACTGAGACTGGCGCGCGAGCTGCTTGACGAGGTAGTCCTTCGTGCCCGGGGCGTTGATCCGGCCGAGCGAGATCTCGGCGGCGCCGATCACGTCCTCGGCCTTGTCCGTCTCGATCGCGTGTTTCAGCGCCCCCGCCGAGGACGCCTGGCCGCACGTGCCGAGGCCGATCGCGACGGCGCGGCGCACGCGCGGGTTCGGCTCGGAGGCGAGCGCCTTCTCGAGCGCGCGGGCGGCGTCGGCTCCCCCGGCCCGGCCGAGGTCGAGCGCCGCTTCCTGCTTCAGGCCCCAGTGCGCCTTCGGGTCGGCCAGGACGCGCGCGAGCGCCGCGACCGCCCGAGGATCGCGGCCGTCGTCGTCGGAGAGCTGTCGAGCGGCGCGCAGCCGCGCGGCGAGGTCGCCATGGTCGAGCTCGTCGAGCACCTCGCCGATCGGCCGGTCGTACTTGACCTCGCAAACGAGCCAGCCGCCCTTGTCGAAGGTGACGCGGCGCGGCCGGGTCGCAGCCGGCAGCGCCACGGTCGTCGTCCAACCCGAGAGCTCGACACGATGCGTCGCCGTCTGACCCGACGCGTCCGCGATCTCGACGTCCACCGGAAGGCGGAACTCGTTCTCGAAGGGAAGGTCCGACTGGATCTGCTTGACCGTCAGGTCGATCTGCTTTCGCTCCGGCGCCCAGCGGTACGAGACGTCGAAGCGCGGGTGCCCGCCGCCGCCCACGACCCAGTCGCCGAAGAACCCCGACAGGTTCCGCCCCGCCGCGAGCTCGATCGCGTCCGACAGGTCCGACGATTCGACGCTCGAGAACTGATTCCGGCGGAGATACTCGGCGATCATCCGGTAGAAGTCGGCGTCGCCGAGGATGTGCCGGATCATGTGCAGCACGAGCGAGCCCTTCACGTAGGTCAGCTCGGTCTGGTACATCGCCGTCGGGTCCGTGTACTTGAGGTACTCCATCGGCCGGACCGTGCCCGCCTCCCGGACGTAGTCGACGTACTTGTTGAGGTACCACCAACGCTGGTACGTCAGGTCGTCCTCGCCGTGCGCGTGCTGGTTCCAGATCGTGTGCCAGAACGTGGCGAAGGATTCGTTCAACCAGATCGAGCCGATCGACCGGCACGTCACCATGTCGCCGAACCAGTGGTGCGCGAGCTCGTGCGAGATCGTGTCCTCGACCGTGAAGATCGGCCACGCCTCGGAGAAGTCCGGCGCGGAGTCGGGGGGATCTCCGGCGACGTGGACGTGCGAGGCGCCGAAGCCGGTCGCCGTCGTCGTCTCCATGGCGCCGACGGCGAAGTCGCGCACGACCACCTGGTCGTACTTGACCCACGGGTACGGGTAGCCCATGCGCTCGGAGAAGAACTCGACCATCTTCGGGGTGTCGCCGAAGGTGTAGGTCGCGGCTTTTTCCGTTCCCGGCGGCGTCCAGACTGCGAGCGGAACGGAGGCGGTTCCCACCTTCGCGTCGGCGAGCGGGACGCGGACGAAGTTGCCGACGTCGACGGTCATCAGGTAGTTCGGGATCGGCTTCTCCTGGATCCAGCGGAACGTCCGCGAGCCGTCGGCGTTGTCCTTCGGCGTCTCCAGGACCCCGTTCGAGACCGCCGTGAATCCCCTCGGGACCGTCACGACGAACTCGACGGCGAAGCGGTCGTTGGTGTCGTTGTAGATCGGGAGCCAGGCATCGTGCAGGCCGCCTTCGCCGTAGTTCCACGCCTGCGCCTCCTCCTTGCCGGAACCCGGGAAGAAGTAGAGTCCGACGCGCGGGCGCGCTCGATAGGAGATGCGGACCGTGGCGGAGCGGCCGAGCGGGAGCGGCGTGCCGAGGGCGACGTCGAGCTTGAACTTCTGGGCATCGACCTTGAAGTCGAGGGGCTTCCCGTCGCGCTCGACCCTCGAGACGTCCAGCCGAGCCGCGTCGAGCGACAGCGTCTCGAGCGGGTCGCGGAGCGACGCGAACGTGATCGTCGCCGTTCCGGCGATCTCTTCCTTCGCCATGTCGAACGCGAGCTCCGCGACGTACTTCTCGATGTGGTACGCCCGGTCCCGCACCGGGTGATCCGTTCCGTCGGGCAAACGGTGGCCGGGCAGGACCTGTGCCCGGGCGGCGCTCGCGCACAGGACGAGCGTCAGGGCGGCGGCGAAGCGTCTCATGTCTCCTCCGAAAGCTGCGCGATTCTACCGTCCCCCGGATAAAATCCGTCCGAGACTCACAGTCACGATGCGCTGTCGCCCGCTCCGATTCGCCGCCGCCGCGGCTCTCTCCCTCGCCGCCGCCGCTCTCCCGGCCGCCGAGTACGCGCTCGACGTTGCGCACTCGAACGTCCAGTTCTCCGTCCCCGTCCTGGCCGTCTCGAAAGTGACGGGCAAGTTCATGCGCTACGACGTCAAGCTCTCGGCCGGCAAGGCGCGCGACCTCTCCCAGGCGAAGGTCGTCGCCGTCATCGAGACCGCGAGCATCGCGACCGGCAGCGACTCGTGGGACGCGAAGCTCCGCACGCCGGCCTTCTTCGACGCCGCGAAGTACCCGGAGATCCGCTTCGAGAGCCAGCGCGTGCGCAAGGCGGGGAAGCGCTGGGAGGCGGCCGGCCGCCTCTCGGTCCACGGCGTGACGAAGGAGGTCAACCTTCCCTTCGAGATCAAGGGCCGCTTCGACGGCCCGCATCCCGACGACAACCTCGGGATCGACGCGACCTTCTCCTTCGACCGCCGCGAGTTCGGGATGGCCTGGACCGACAACCCCGAGGCGAAGGTCGTCGGCAACAAGGTCACCGTCGACATCACGCTGCTCGCGACGCGGGTCCCGGCGAAGAAATAGTCGAAACGGGCGACCGGTCCGTCCCACCCGCCCCAATGGGGGGGCCCCGATGGGGGTCAACGCTGAAATCCTGAATTTCCGCGAGAGGTCAGGAATTCAGCGTTGACCCCGCCGGCCCCGCTGCCTCTTGTTGGGGTCGGGCACCCTAGTGTTGGAACGCGTACGAGACCTTGACGAAGAACTGGCGCCCGGTCGGCAGCAGGAAGTTCGTCGTCTCGTCCAGGACGCGCGAGTCGCCGTAGCCGACGAAGACCACGCTCTGCCAGTTGAGCTTGTAGGAGAAGAGGGCCGAGCCGGCGAAGCTGCCTTCCTTGTCGACGACGGGCTGGATCCAGAGCGCCGTGTCGCGACGCACCTCCTGGTATTGCCCGATGAGCCGCAGGAGCAGCTTCGAGTTGAAGACGTACACGGCCTTCAGCCGCGCCACGTCGGCCGTGAACAGATTGCCCGAGAGAGGGCCGACCTGCTCGTCGATCCACTGCCGCTCGAGGCGCAGGTCGAGGCCGAGGTGATCGGTCGGACGCACGAGCGCCGTGATCAGCACGTCCCCGCCCTTGCCGACGCGCACGTTGTCCACGTCGGGCTGCTGCCCGTAGTTGCCCGCGATGCCGACGACCGGCAGAATTCCCGACGGCGAGGCCGTCACGGTCCACACGAAGCGGTCGTAGTCGAGCGTCTGCCCGTTGATCGCGACCGACTCGAGGTTGTAGTCGAACTCGGCGCGCGTCCCGGCCAGTGCCTGGAACGCGATTCCCGGAAAGGCCTTGCGCGCAACGAGGTCGCCGTTGCGGTCGGTCGAGAAGTTTCCGCCCGTGAGGAAACGCACGCGCGAGAAGAACCCCGTCGGGTAGATTCGGTACCCCGCGCCCCACGTGGCCTGCTGGTAGCCGACCTGCGGCACGAAGCCGTCGTCGGCTCGGAACCCCGGCGCGAAGTCGTCGTACTGCGCGAGCCAGTCCCAGTGATACGAGGTGTGCGTCCAGTTCGCGGTCAGGCCGAAGCCCGAGATCTTCTGGCCCTGCCACTCGGGCGAAAGATCGGGGCGGTCGGGCAGGCGCGAGAAGCTGTAGAGGTACTGGGCCGTCACGAGGTCGGCGTCGTTCGGGCGCCACTGGAAGTCCGGACCGAACACGTAGTTGTAGGCGCCGCCCTCGATCACGCGCGCCGTCGCGACGGCGCCGACGAACGAGTTGCCGACGTCGTGGCGCAGGCGCCCGATGCCGACGTACGACTGGAAATCCTGCGCGGCCGTCCCCGAGAAGATCGGCCCCGGGTTGATGACGGTGCCGCCGCCGCGATCGTCAGTGACGAGGACCGTGTAGGACGTCTGCCCTTCGCGGGAGGTCAGGCGCGCGCCCCAGAGCGGGTCCGTGATCGTGCGGGTGTAAATCGCCTGGATCGGCGTCTGAAGGAGGTCCACCTGCTCGAGGAAGAAGGGGCGCTTCTCCGGGTAGAACAGCGCGAAGCGCTGGTTGACGCCGATCTGCACGGCGTCCGACTCGACCTGCGAGAAATCGGGGTTGATCGTCGCGTCGACGACGGTGCCGGCGTCGGGCAGCCACTTCAGGTCCAGTCCCAGTTGTCCCTTCGTCACCGTGTCGGGCGTCCCGAGCTCGCCACCCGGAGGCGTGGGCGGATAAACCGCTTCGGAGAACCCCGCCGCGTACGGCGCGAGGACGTAGTGCATGCCCTGCGGCAGGCCGTCGATCGCCGCGACGGTCGCCGACCAGCACAGGAAGCAGCTCGAGCCGCGCGGCATCTTGACGCTGTAGAACTGGTAATTGAACTCTCGCGGCCAGACGCGGTACACCATCAGCGCCCAGTCCTGCGGATCCTTGTTCGGATACCGGAGGGACGAGAGGGGGATGCGGACTTCCACGGTCCACGATCCCTTTCCGATCCTGCCGGCGGACTCCCAGAACCAGTCGGGCGCCGTGTCCTCGCCGAACGGCGACTCGTTCAGCATCGAGTCCGTCTGGATTCCCTGCGGGTTGATCCAGAAGTCGACCGCCGAACGCCGGGAATTGTCGACGTCGAGGAGAACGCCGACGTAGTCCATCTGGTCGGTCACGCCGTCGCGGTCGACGTAGGGCGCGCGGAGCTTCCCGATGTCGGGCTCCTCGCACCAGAAGGACGCGTAGAAGTATTTGTCGTCGCGGCCGACGCGGGCGATCGTCTTCACCGGCGGCACCGTGCCGTCGCCCGGCTGGAACTCGTAGAACGTCTCGATGACCGTCGCGTCCGCCCAACCCGGATCCGAGAGGTCGCCGTCCACGGTGATCGGCGAGCCGATGCGGTTCAGGTGCACCGTCGGCGGGACGGGAAGCGGCTCTTCGGCGGAGAGCTCCGGCGCGCACAGCACGGCCAGGAGGGCGACTGTGCGCGGACGCATTGAGACAAGTTTACGGACTCTTCGGCCGAAGGTTGCCGGAAACGGGAGAGGGCCCGGGAGAGACTTCCCCTCTCTCGTCCACGGCCCGCGAAGCGGGCCGCTGGAGGTCCGAGCTCACCGGAAATCGTGGCTCGGCATCCGCTCGAACTCCGGAATCGTCCAGAAGCGCTCGGCGCGGACGGACATCGCGCCGTCCTGGCGCTGAAGCCGCCCCTCCACGACGAGCGCGCCCGAGCCGACGACGACCGCGCGCTGTTCCCGGAAGAGGTCCGGCCGGACGATCGCCTGGAGCATTCCCGTCTCGTCCTCGAGCGTCAGGAACACGAAGCCCTTCGCGGTTCCCGGCCGCTGCCGGACGATCACCGCCCCGGCGGTCGTCACGCGGTCGCCGTCGGCCCGGCGCGGGAGGTCCGAGGCGGGGACGACGCCCCGGCGGGCGAGCCCGTCCCGCAGGTGCGCGAACATGTGCGGCCCGGCCGTCATCTCCGCCGTCTGGTAGTCCGCGCGCGTCTCCTCGATCGGCGACATCTCCGGCAGCGGCGAGACGCCGTCGGTCGGGAGCGCGTCGAGGAGCGGGCCCGTGCGCCGCGCGACCTTCGAGACCTGCCAGAGCGCCTCCCGGCGCGTCTTGCCGAATCCGGCGAGCGCGCCGGCGTGAGCGAGGAGCTCGAGGTCCCCGGGCCGCAGCGCCGAGCGCCGCGCCAGGTCGTCGACCGACGCGAACGGCCGCTCAACCTGCGCACGTTCCACCGAGAGGCCGGCCTCCTCGCGCAGCCCCTTGACGAAGCGCATCCCGAGGCGCACCGCGCCCTCCTCCCAGCGGCACTTCCACCCGGAGCGCGTCGCGTCGATCGGCCGGACGCGCGTGCCGTGGTGCTGCGCGTCCTTCACCAGCGTCGCGGGGTGGTAGAAGCCCATCGGCCACGCGTTCAAGAGCGCCGCGAGGAACGCGGCCGGGTGGTGCGCCTTCAGGTACGCGCTCGCGTACGCGATCAGCGCGAAGCTCGCCGCGTGCGACTCCGGGAATCCGTAGAGCGCGAACGACGTGATGCACTTGACGATCTGGTCGCGCGCCTTCTCGCCGATCCCGCGCGCCGCCATGCCGAGGCGCAGCCGCTGCTCGATCGACTCCATGCGCTCGGCCGAGCGCTTGAATCCCATCGCGCGCCGCAGCTCCTCGGCCTCGCCGCCCG
>DATJXB010000090.1:0-7478 GCA_035500755.1 Thermoanaerobaculia bacterium
GCCTCGACCGCGGCGCGCGTCGACTTCGGCGCCTCCGACCACGTCCCGATCGACCTGATCTTCCTCGTCGCCTCGCCGGCCGACGCGCCCGCCGCGCACCTGCAGACCCTGGCGCGCATCTCGCGCGTGCTGCGCACGCCCGGCGTCGCCGACGCGCTCCGCGCGTCCGGTTCGGCCGAACAGATGGCCGAGGTCCTCCGGGGCGCTGCGGCCGGACATCCGGTGACGCCGTGACCGCCGCCCCCGCGCAGCGGCCCACGCCCGCGCTGACGGCGGAGATCCTGCGAACGGCGGCGCTCGACGACCTCGAGCTGCGCGTGCTGGCGGGGGAGGGCGGCTTCGGCCGCTCGATCTCGTGGGGGCGCATCCAGAGGCCCGGTCTCGCGCTCGCCGGGTTCATCCCGTACATCAAGCCGGGGCGGATCCAGATCCTCGGCGAGAGCGAGCTCAACTACCTCGACACCATGCCGCCCGAGGTCCGACGCGAGCGCATCGAGGCCATCTGCGCGCTGGCCATCGCGGCTTTCGTCATCACGAAGGGACAGCGCCCGCCGGACGACATCATCCGCGAGTGCCGCCTCCGCGACATCCCGCTCCTCGTGTCCGACCGCACGACGTCCGTCGTCATCCAGTCGATCACCCGCGTCCTCGAGGACGAGCTCGCGCCCGCCACGACCCTGCACGGCGTCCTCGTCGACGTCTACGGCATGGGCGTCCTCCTGCTCGGGGAGTCGGGCATCGGCAAGAGCGAGTGCGCGCTCGACCTCGTGCACCGCGGACACCGCCTCGTCGCCGACGACGCCGTCGAGATCCGACGCTATCCGAACGGCGCCCTCGTCGGGCGCGCGGCCGAGATGATTCGGTACCACATGGAGCTGCGCGGCATCGGCATCATCAACATCAAGCACCTGTTCGGCGTTTCCGCGGTGCGCACGTCGAAGTCGATCGAGCTCGTCATCGAGCTCCAGCGCTGGGACCCCGCCAAGAAGTACGACCGCCTCGGGCTCGACGGGGAGACCTACGCCATCCTCGAGCGTGAGCGGCCCCTCCTGCGCCTCCCGGTCGCCTCCGGCCGGAACCTCGCGCTCCTGATCGAGATTGCCGCCCGCAACGAGCTCCTGAAGAGCCAGGGCTACGACGCCGCCAAGGAGTTTGCCCGCCGCGTCGACGAAGAGATCGCTCGGAACGCGCCGGAGGACGCCGCATGGCGCTGAGCTCCGCCCCGCGGCCGACCGCCCCCGTGCCGGTGCCCGAGAGCGTCGTCGTCGTCACGGGACTCTCCGGGTCGGGCAAGAGCTACGTCAACAAGTGCCTCGAGGACATGGGGTATTTCTGCGTCGACAACCTGCCTCTGGAGCTCGTCGAGCCACTCCTCGATCAGGTCTCGACGAAGAAGCGCGTCGGGATCATCCTCGACGTCCGCAACCCCGACTTCGCGGCGCGATTCCCCGAGATCCTCGGCCGCCTCCGGCGCCGCGTGCCCGGCACCCGGCTCCTCTTCCTCGACGCTTCCGAGGAGTCCCTGATCCGCCGCTTCTCGGAGACTCGGCGCCCGCACCCGCTCTCGGGCAAGGTGTCCCTCCTCGAGGCGCTGCGGCGCGAGCGCGCGATGCTCGAGGAGGTGCGCGCGGTGGCGGACGTCGTCGTGGACACGTCGGCGATGACCGTCCACGAGCTGCGCTCCTTCATGCAGAAGACCTTCGTCGGCGATCCCGAGTCGACCGGCATGGTCGTGTCGGCGACCTCGTTCGGCTACAAGTTCGGCGTTCCGCACGACGTGGACCTGCTGTTCGACGTGCGCTTCCTCGCGAACCCGCACTTCGTGCCGGAGTTGAAGGGCAAGACCGGAATGGACCCGGCCGTGGCGGCGTACATCGAGAAGGACCCGGAGTCGCACGCTTTCATGGACCGGCTCGTCGGGTTCCTCGACTACCTGCTCCCGCAGTTCGACCGGGAGCACAAGAGCTACCTGTCGATCGGCATCGGCTGCACGGGCGGCAAGCACCGATCGGTCTATGTCGCCGAGCAGCTCGCCGCGCGTCTCCACGAGCGGGGATACCCGGTTCGCGTGTCCCATCGGGACGCGACCCGCGAGTGAGATAATGCCCGCCTCCGATGATTGGGATACTGCTCGTGACCCACGGCAGGCTCGCGGAAGAGTTGCGCGCCGCCGCGCTGACGATCCAACCGGGCCTCGAGCGCATCGTCGCCGTCGCCCTGGAATGGAGCGAGACCGGTGAGGACGCGCGCGAGAAGATCCGCCGCGGGCTCGAACAGGCCGACGAGGGCGACGGCGCCGTGATCCTGACCGACATGTTCGGGGGCACCCCCACCAACCTGACCCTTCCGTTTCTCCGCAAGGACCACGTCGAGATCGTGACGGGCGTCAACCTGCCGATGGTCCTCAAGTGCGCCTCGCTGCAGTCGAGCGGCCGTCCGGTCACCGAGGTCGCCCACGTCGCCAAGGACCGGGGGCAGCGCTCGATCTACGTCGCGTCGGACCTGCTCGCCGAAGAGGCGGATCCGACGCCGGCGGGCGCGGGGGAGAAGCGCCTGCCGTGATCGAGCGTCAGCTCGCCATCCGAAACCGGCTCGGCCTCCATGCCCGCGCGGCGGCGAAGTTCGTGCAGACCGCCAGCCGGTTCCGTTCGGAGGTCAAGATTCGAAAGAACGGCGAAGAGGTCGACGGGAAGAGCATCCTCGGCATCCTCCTGCTCGCCGCTTCGCAGGGCACGCGCATCACGCTGGCCGTTTCAGGCGAGGACGAGAACGACGCCTTCGCCGCCGTCGAGGACCTGATCGCCCGCAGCTTCGACGAGGAAGAGTAGCCGGTCTCTCGGCCGCCATGCGCCAGGGTCTCCCCGTCTCTCCGGGCGTCGCCGTCGGCCGGGCCGTGATTCTTCGATTCGGCCGGCTTCCCGCGTTTCGCCGCGCGGTCTCGCCGGAAGAGTTCGAGCGGGAGGAACGCCGCCTGCGCCGCGCCGCCGCCCGGGCCGCCGAGGAGCTGTCGCGCCACTCGCGGGAGGCCAAGGGCGACATGGGCACCGAGCTCGCCGCGATCCTCGAGGCGCACAGCCTGATCGCCGGCGACGAGACGTACCTCGGCGCGATCGCCGAGCGCATCCGGCGCGACCGCGTCAACGCGGAATGGGCGCTCGCCGAAGTCACCCGCGAGCTCGGCGACCGGCTCGCCGCGGCCGATTCGGCCGCGATGCGGGAGCGCGAAGCCGACATCTCCGACGTCGCCCGCGAGATCGGCGCGCAGCTCTCCGGCGGAAGCCGGCCCGGTCCCGGGGAGCTTCCACGCGGGTCGATCCTCGTCGCCGACGAGCTCTCGCCCGTCGACGCGGCCCGGCTCGATCCGCGGCGGGTGCGGGCCCTCGCCCTCGAGCGGGGCGGACCGACATCGCACGCCTCGATCATCGCGCGCTCGTTCGGCCTTCCCGCCGTCGTCGGGATTCCCGACCTCTGCGAGGCGGTGTCGCCCGACCGGCCAATCATCGTGGACGGCGACCGCGGTCTGGTGGACATCGCTCCCACCCGCCAGCGGCTTCGGCGGGGGCTCGTCCGCGTTCGCGAGGAGCGGGAGCGGTTCCGGCGCCTGCGCGGCCGCGCCGCACGCCCCGCCGTGACCGCCGACGGTGTCGCGATCGCCGTGCGCGCCAACCTCGAGCTGCCCGAGGAGACCTCGGCCCTCGAGCGCTTCCCGGCCGAGGGCGTGGGTCTCTTCCGCTCCGAGTTCCTCTACCTTCGGGCGTTGCCGCGATCGCCGGGAGTCGAGGAGCAGCGCGCCGCCTACGAAACGCTGCTGAAAGCCGCGGCGCCGCATCCGGTCGTCGTGCGCACCTACGACCTCGGCGGCGAGAAGGGGATCGGACCGGCGCCCGGCGAGAACCCGGCCCTCGGATTGCGCGGCATCCGCTATTGCCTCGCCCATCCGGAGCTCTTCGAGGAGCAGCTGACCGCGCTGTGCCTGGCGGCACGCACGGGGACGCTCCGGATCCTTCTCCCGATGGTGGCGTCGCTGTCGGAGCTCCAGGCCGCGCGAGCGCTGCTCGCGACGGTCGCGGCGCGGGCGGGCCTCGCGGCGCCGCCGGAGCTCGGCGTGATGGTCGAGGTCCCTTCGGCGGCCCTGCTGGCGGATCGGCTCGCCCGCGAGGCCGACTTCTTCTCGATCGGCACCAACGACCTCGCCCAGTACGCCCTCGCCGTCGACCGCGCGAACCCCGACGTGTCGTCGCTCTACCGGCCGCTGCATCCGGCGGTCCTGCGCCTGATTCAATTCGTCGTCCGGGCCGGCCGTTCCGCCGGCAAGCCGGTCGCCGTGTGCGGCGAGCTCGCGGCCGACCACCTCGGGGCCTCGGCCCTCGTCGGCCTCGGCATCAGCGACCTCTCGGTCACGCCCGTGGCGATTCCCGACCTGAAGGAACATCTGTCGACGCTCGACGCGGCGCGGGCGCGCGGCCTGGCCCAGCGCGCTCTCGAGGCGGCAGAGGCCGCCGACGTCGAGCGTATTTTCGGAGGGACGGCATGAGAACGGTTCCGAAGCCCTGGGGCAGCGAGCTCATCTTCGCGGAGAACGACCGGTATGCCGGCAAGATCCTCCGCCTCGAGGGCGGCCAGGCGCTCTCGTTGCAGTACCATGAAAAGAAGGACGAGACGATCTACGTCCTCGAGGGCGAGCTCGACCTGGAGGTGGACGAAGGTGGGACGATGTTGACGCGAAGGCTGCAGGCCGGAGAGGCCTACCGCATCCGTCCGCTCGTCCGGCACCGGATGCGCGCCGACCGCCCGTGCCGCATCCTGGAGGTCTCCTCGCCGGAGCTCGACGACGTCGTGCGGCTCGAGGACGCCTACGGCCGAGCGGGAACCAAAGATCCATGATCGGCCGTCGCCAGTCTCGCGGGCTGGCGCGACGCCTCGGTTGCGCCGCGCTCGGTATCGCCTGCGCGGCGACCCTGAGGGCTCAAGCTCCACCCAGAACCCCGACACCGGCTCCACGCCTCTCAGGGGGTTTCGGCCGTCCGCGGGCCACTCCTCCTCCGACGCCGGAGATCGATCCGTCCATTCATGGCCAGGGCATGTCGGATGTCGTCAGCGCGGCGCACGGGACAAAGGCCGCCCTCCCCGCCGAGAAGAGTTCCCTCACGATCGACAACAAGTCCCTCGTGAAGAACCCCCAAAAGGGGAGGGTGACGACCGGCAGGGCACAACCCACGCCGGCCCGGCCCAACCCGGCTCCGGCTCCAGCCCAGGCGGCCGCAACGGTCGCACCGGCGGCGGCTCCGGCGGCGCACGCGGGCAACGGGGAGGCAGAGTGGAAGGAGATCGCTGCCAGGGCCCGTAAGCGGGTGACTGACGACAAGGCTCGGGTCGCCGAGCTCGAAGCGACGACGAAGAAGCTCGAGAACGACTTCTACGCGTGGGACGACGGCCAGTACCGCGACCGCGTGATCAAGCCCTCCTGGGACCGCTCGCGGACCGACCTCGAGACTGCCAGGCAGGAGCTGGCGGAGGCCGAGAAGGACCTCGCAGATCTCCCCGAGAAGGCCCGAAAGGCCGGGGCGCAGCCGGGCTGGATTCGCGAATGATCCGCCCGGACCGCGACCGCTCGCTCCCGTCCTACCGCGTCGAGACGTGGGGTTGTCAGATGAACGTCCTCGACGGCCAGCGCATGGCCGGCCAGCTCGAGAGCCAGGGGCTCCGGCGGGCGGCTGAAGATGAAGACGCAAGCGTCGTCCTTCTCAACACCTGCTCGGTGCGGGAAAAAGCCGAGGCGAAAGTCTTCAGCGCCCTCGGCACGCTCGCCCGGCGCAAGCAGGAGAACCCGGAGCTCGTCATCGGGGTCACCGGATGCGTGGCGCAGGTTTCCGGCGAGGAGATTCTGGAACGAGCGCCCTGGGTGGACTTCGTCGCCGGCACCGGACAGGTCGAGGCGATCGGCGAGCTCGTCGCCCGGGCGCGCCGCGAACGGCGGAAGGCCCTCGAGCTCGAGCTGCCGGAGGAGGATCCCGTCTACCAGTTCCGGCAGATCGCGCGCGATTCGGCCTTCCAGGCCTACGTCACGGTCATCGAAGGCTGCGACCAGTTCTGCACTTTCTGCATCGTGCCGTTCACGCGCGGACGCGAGCGCTGCCGGCGCTCCTCCGAGATCGTGGCCGAGCTCGAGCACCTCGCAGGCTCGGGCTACAGCGAAGCGACGCTCCTTGGGCAGACGGTCAACGCGTACCGGGACCCCGAAAGCGGTACCGGCCTCGGAGCGCTCCTCCGCAAGGCCGGCGCCGTGCCGGGTCTCTCCCGGGTTCGCTTCCTGACGTCGCATCCGTCCCTCGTGGACGACGACCTCGTCGCGGCGCTCGCCGAAGGCGGGAAGCTCGCCCCGTACTTTCATCTCCCGGCCCAGTCCGGATCGGACCGGGTCCTGAACCGCATGAAGCGCCGCTATACGGCGGCCGAATACGCCGGGACGGTCGGCCGGATCCGGAGCCGCGTGCCCGAGATCGCGATCTCCTCCGACTTCATCGTCGGCTTCCCGGGCGAGACCGAGGACGATTTCGAAGCGACGCTGGCCCTCGTCCGGCAGATCCGGTTCTCGAACGTCTTCGGGTTTCGCTACTCGCGCCGCCCGGGGACGGCGGCGGCGCGATGGGGGAGAGAGACCGAAGTTCCGGAAGACGTCTCGGCCGGAAGGCTCTCTCGGTTGCTCGACCTCCAGGCCGAGCTTCAGCAGGAGACCAACGGGAGCCTCGTCGGGCGCAAGTTCGAGATTCTCGTCGAGGGTGAGGACCGCCAGGGGCACAGCCGCGGCCGGACGCCCTGCAACCGGATCGTGCACGTCGAAGACGGCGGCGGAAAGCTCGAGGCCGGAAACTACGCGTCTGTTCGCATCGTGCGCGGCTTGCCGAATTCGCTGATCGGGACGCTGGCCGGATAGGGACCCACGGGTACCCGGGGAGCGCGACATGATCAAGATGGAAATCAAGGGCCTTCTCATGGACCCGGTCTCCAACATGCCGGTCGTCATCCTCCGGGACACGGAGAAGGGCCACTTTCTCCCGATCTGGGTCGGGCTGTTCGAGGCCAACGCCATCGCCCTGCAGATCGAGAACGTGTCGACGCCGCGCCCGATGACCCACGACCTGCTGCGGAACGTCATCTACGATCTCAAGGCGAGCGTCCAGAAGATCGTCGTGAGCGATCTCCAGGACAACACCTTTTAAGCGCTCATCTACCTGACGCTCAAGGGTGAGACGGTCGCCATCGATGCGCGGCCGAGCGACGCGATCGCGCTGGCGCTCCGCACGCGGGCGCCAATCTTCGTCGAGGACACGGTGATCGACAACGCGAAGACGGCCGACTTCTCGACCGAGCAGGCCGACGCCGATCGGCTCCAGAAGTGGCTCGAGAATATCGATCCCGACGATCTCGGCAAGTACAAGATGTAGGCCGTCGCGCGTTTCCTGCTAGAATCCTTTCCG